>NZ_JBHXTO010000022.1:0-6084 GCF_042677425.1 Streptomyces sp. NPDC127119
CCCTCGGGTGTCGGACCGCCGCCGTTCATCGTCCCGCCGGGTCAGCCCGCGGACGCCCGGTCGGGTTCGGCCGGCTGCCCGGCCAACTGCCGTACGTCGGGCCGCGGGCGGGGCCTCGACGAGGCCAGCAGCGAGACCAGCGCCGTCAGGGCCGCCAGTGCGGCGAGCACGGCCACGAGACCGGCGAGCCACTGCGGCGCGAGGGTCAGGTCCAGGGCCCGGGACAGACCCGCCGACCGGACACGGCCTTCCAGGAGCTGGGCGACGGCGAGCGCCGCGGGAACGACGATCCCCAGGGCGAGCACGGGCACCACACTGCGGCGGAGCAGTGCCAGCCCCAGCAGGACGCACAGACCACTGCCGCCGATGACGAACCCGTAGGCGGCGAGGGAAGCGCCGTCGCGGTGCGGCGGGAAGTGGACCAGCCCGCACACCACGAGCATCAGGGCCGCGGCCAGGCGCGGCCAGGCGGGGGAGTCGACGGTCTTCGCGGGCCGGTTCCGGCGCGTCCGGGCCGTCCGGCCGATGGCGACCGTGCCGCCCTCGGCGAGCAGCCGGTCCCCGGAGGGGGGCCCGTCCTTCGAGGCCGCGCGCGCCGCCTCGGCCGCCTTCTTCTCCTCGCGCGTCGGCGGCTTGACCAGCTGCCGGCCCTCGCGCACGCCCTGCTCCTGGGCCATGCGGCCGATCAGCTCGACCAGTTCGTCGACCGGCCGGCTGGTGGCGGCGGCCCGCACCGCGGCCTCGCCGCAGTGGGGTTCCAGCGGCGGCCGGTGCAGCAGCGCCATGAGCCTGGTGACGTCCTCCACGGGCCGGCCCTCGGCCGCCGCGCGGATCGCCTCGTCGGCGCTGTCGGCGTTCCTCGGCGGCCGGGTCAGCAGGGCCACCAGCCGGCTCACGTCCTCCACGGACCGGTCCGTGCCGACCGCCCGCAGCGCGTCGACCGTGGCCCTCGCGTACTCCGGTGACTGCTCCAGCAGCTCGATGAGCTCGATCACCTCTTCCAGCGGCCGGTCGGCCACCGCGGCGTGCACCAGTCCGTCGACCGGGTTGATGTACGCGGGATCGGCCTCGATCTCACCCTGGTCGGGGTACTTCCTGTCGAACTCGGCGGCCGAGTCGGTGGCCCGCTGGTCGACCTTGGCCACCGGGGCGGGGGCAGGGGCGGGCGCGGGTGAGGCTGCGCCTGCGGAGGCAGCGGCGGGGTTCGCGCGACGGGCCTCGTCGGCCGGTTCCGCGTGACGGCGCTCGTCGCGCTCGGCCCGGTGATCGCGCTCGGCCCGGTGGTCCCGGGCGTCCCTGTCGTTCCGACCGTCCCTGTCAGTCCGGTCGTTCCGGCCGGCGTTCCGGTCGGCAGGGGCGTCGGCGTAGCGGCGGGGTGCCCTGTCGGCCGCGTCGGGATACCGCTGGGCGACCTCGTCGACCGGCTCGGGGTACCGGCGGCCGATCTCGTCGGCGGGGTCGGCGTACCGGTGCTCGTCGGCGTCGGCCGGGTCCGCGTACCGCCGCTCGACCTCGTCGAGCGGGTCGGGATAGCGGTGGTCGATCTCGTCGGCGGGGTCGGCGTACCGGTGCTCGTCGGCATCGGCCGGGTCGGCGTACCGCTGCTCGACCGCGTCGGCCGGTCCGGCGTACCGGGGGTCGGGCGCGTCGGTGTACCGGCGCTCGGACCTGCGTGCCTGCCTGTCCGGCGGCTCCTCCGGCACGGTGTGCCAGGGGGCGGTGGCCGGTAGCGGCGGGATGGTGGCGTCGACCACGCTCTCGGGTGATATGCCAGGTCGATCGGCGTCGAAAGGCGAACGGGTTGTCATACTCGGCTCCCTACGAAGGGTGCAGTCGCTTCGTGGCCCGGACGTGCGGCCCGAGAGTTGCTGTGCAGCCTTTCTAAGCGCCCCCGTCAAACGCCGCCAACGGGATGAGGCGTACGTGTGACGCGGACCGGAACCGGACCGCTCACGGCGTCAGTCGTCGGGTGTGCCGTACAGCCACAACCGCAGCACCCTGCTGAGCCCCGGCATGATCAGATAGGTGAGCACCGGCAGCAGCACGAGGGGGAAGACTGCGGCGCGCAGCGGCAGGGGCCACGCGGCCGTACCGGGTGCCACCAGCCACTGGATGAGGAACGTCATCGGATAGGCGCCGAGGAACGTCGTCAGGACCATCTTCCAGCGCGGCGGGGCCTTCACGGTGGTGCCGGGGAGCCGGAACCAGCTCTCCATCCCGGTGGTCGACTGGCGTTCGTCACGGACTTCGGTGGCGATGCCCTCGATCCGCGCGTGCCACTCCGCGCGCTCGGGCGAGATCAGCCAGTCGGTGAGCCGCTGCGGATCGGCGAAGCGCAGCACCGCGTGGAACCGGTGCCCGGGTTCAGGGCGCAGCCAGGACACCCCCTGGCTGCCGGGGAACCGCGAGACGCAGTCGGCGACGCCCCGGGTCCACTCCTCGAATTCGGCCTCACGGCCGGGACGTACCTGCCAGGTGAGGACCGTGGTGACGGGTTCGGCGCATGGGACCTGCGGGGTGCTCATGACCATCTCGGGTTCCATGCGCCGGGCGGGTCATGCACGGACCGGCGAAACGGACCGGTACCGGTGAAGCGGGCCGTCGGGGGTTCAGCCGTCCGCGTCGTGCACGCCCGGGGTGACTATCTCGTCCAGCGCCTTGCGCACGGCCTCATACGTGTGTCCGCGCAGCTCGGCGGCGCGTGAGCTGTCCGGATCGGCGGTCCTGAGCTCCTCGCTTCGCGCCTTCCACGTCTGCTCCTCCCGGCCGGCCCAGGAGCGGGCCCGCTGGATACGGCGCAGGAGTTCGTCGGAGTCCACCACGTCAGTCATGAGATATGAGTACCCACGCACGCCCTTTCGACCCAGGCGCCCGGGGACTGCCCGCAGAGTCGCGACGGTCAGGCCTCCAGGAGGTCCAGCAGGTCCGCGAGCGGCAGCGGTTTCGCCAGGTGGGCGTCGAATCCGGCCTCCCGGGACAGCGTACGGTCGGTGCCGCGGCTGAAGCCGGAGACCGCGATGAGACGCAGCGAGGCACCCTGCGGGCTCGCGCGCACGGTACGGGCCACCTCGTAGCCGTCCATGTCGGGCAGCCCGAGATCGCACACGACGACGTCGAACAGGCGGCTCCCGGTCGCGGTGACGGCGTCCGCGCCCGTGTGGACGACCGTGACGTGATGCCCCTGGCGGTCCAGCAGCGTGCGGTAGGTCGCGGCGAGATCCGTGTTGTCCTCGACGATCAGGACCGCCAGCTGCTTCCGCCCGCGACGGGCCGTCACGGGCCGGGCCGGCGGCGGGGCGCCGTCGGACGCGGCGAGCGGCAGCACGGCGGTGAACGAGGCTCCGGTGCCGGGACCGTCACTGTGCGCGGAGATCCGGCCGCCGTGCAGATCGAGGATGGTGCGGACCACCGACAGGCCGAGGCCGAGACCCTCGGGGGTCTGCGGACCGGCCGGCGCGGCCCGCATGAACACGCCGAACAGCTCCTCGGCCTGCCCGGGGTCGAAACCGATCCCGTCGTCCCGGACGGTGAACCGCGCCAGGCCCTCCCCGGCCGACAGGTGTATGGCCGTACGGCCGCCCGGCAGCGTGTACTTGAGCGCGTTGGACAGCAGGTTGGTCAGCACCTGGGCCAGCCGCAGCCGGTCGCCGTCGACGAGCACCGGGTGGTCGGGCAGCTGGATCTCCAGCACGCGCCCCTCGTGCCCGAAGAGCCCCCGGATGTCGGCGCAGGCGCTCTCGACGGCCGAGCGCAGGTCCATCCGCTCGGGCACCAGCTCCAGCCGTCCCGTCACCGCGCGGGTGCCGTCCAGCAGGTCGTTGCTCATCCGGGCCAGGATGCCGAGCTGCCGTTCCAGGACGGACAGCGCGGGATGGCCGCCGGGCATGTCGAGCCCCAGCAGCTCGGTCGCCGCGGTGGCGGCGGCCAGCGGATTGCGCAGTTCGTGCGAGAGCGTCGCGATGAACCGGTCCTTGGCGCGCTGCTCCTCCCGCAACCGGTGTCCCGCCGCGTCGAGGTCGCCGTTGAGCCGCCGCAGCTGCTCGTTGACCTCGCGGATCTCGCGCGCGCGGACGAACAGGTCGATCTCCATGCCCTCGGCGCGCGTCTGCGCCTCCTCGGCGGCCCTGTCCTTCTCGTGTCCGGCCCGTCGCAACAGTACGAACTCGGTGACGTCCTCGACCCGGTGGATGATGTGCGACACCCGGCCCTCGGAGTCCAGGACCGGCGTGTTGACCGGGCTCCACCAGCGCTCGACGAACCCGGTCCCGTCGTCGGTGTCCTCGCCCGTCGGGATGTCGTACCGCTGCAGCGCCATGGTGTCGGTCCGTGCCGTGCCCACCACCGTCTCCAGTGACCGGCGCAGATTGGCGACGCCGTCGGCCGCGGGATCGGCCGGGTTGTCGGGGAACATGTCGAAGATGAGGCGCCCGACGATGTCCCGCTCTCTGCCGGTGGCCGCGAGATAGGCGCGGTTGACCTCGACGATGACGAAGTCGGGCGCCAGGATGAGCACCGGGGAGAGCGCGAACTCGAAGAGCTGCCGGAAATCCGGCACGGTGTACGGGCCGCCCGGCGGACGGCCCGGCGAACTGGTCGATGGAGTGTCCGAAGGGTTGCTCGACGGACTGGTCGTGGACACGGCGGCTCTCAGGGGTCGAGGCGGTACCCGTAGCCGCGCACCGTGGTGATCCTCGGGGCGGGCACGGGGAGTCGGGCGAGTTTTCCGCGCAGCCGGTACACGTGCTCGATCACGGTGGCGGCCTGCTGCCAGGACGCGCCCCAGATCTGCTCCAGCAACTGCTCGGTGGAGAAGACGCGGCCGGGGGAGCGCGCGAGGAGTTCCAGTAGGGCGTACTCCTTGGGGCGCAGGGTCAGCGCGACGCCGGTACCGCTCGCCAGGCACGCGGCCGTGTCGACGCGCAGCGAACCGACGTCGAGGACGGCGGGGACCTCCGGTGGCCGGCTCCTGCGCAGTACGGCCCCGATCCGCGCCACCAACTCCCGTTGCGAGAACGGCTTGACGAGGTAGTCGTCCGCGCCGATCTCCAGCCCGGCCACCCGGTCCGTCTCGTGGCCGCGTCCGCTGACGACGATCACCGGCAGCCGGCTGGTGGCGCGCAGGGCCCGCAGCAGTTCGAGTCCGCTGCCGTCGGGAAGTCCCAGGTCGAGGACGACCAGATCCACACCGCCGTGGTACATGACGGCCTTGCCGGCCCGGGCGTCCATGGCCCAGGTGACCGTGAAGCCCTCACGCTCCAGATAGGAACGGCACATCAGTGCGAAGTCGGTGTCGTCGTCGATCAGCGCGAGATGTGGACGCAACTGTCACCACCCGGTCCCACTGCCGCCCGCTCATTGTGTCGCTGGTGAGCGGGCGTTGATGCCCCGACCATGTGGCGAAGGTAGAACAGGAGGCACCCGCGGTTCAAGGGGGAGCCGACACGGGGGAGTTCCGGCACGGGCTGGTGCGGCGCGGGGAGCGCGCACACCGCCGCACGAGTCCGGGCCGGGACAGGGCCGTCGACGGAGGACGCCGTACGGCCGGCCCCGCGCGGGAACGCAGGAGTCGCGGACGGAAACGGAGCGGAACGGCTTGCACACGGACGACTTGAAGCCCGTCGTCACGGCCTCGTGGCCACCACCCGCCGAACACTCCGGGATGTACGACGGGAACGGTCCGGTCGTGGTGGAACTGCACGGTGACATCGACCTGGCCTGCGCGGTCCGGCTACGCACCTGGCTGGACTCGGTGGTCGCCCTGCACGCGTCGGCGTACGTCATCGACCTGCGTGCCGTCTCCTTCATGGACAGCACCGGCCTGAACATGGTCGTACGTTTCCGTCGGCGGGCCCTGACCCGGAAGGCGACCGTGGGCGTGCTCTGCAGGACCGACACCCTGCGGCTGGTCCGCGCGCACGGCACGCACGACGTCCTGTGCCCCGTCACCACGTTCGACGAGGCGATGGCCCGGGCCACCGGAACAAGCGTCGGGGGGGGGGGGGGTGGGACCGGTGGCCCAAAACCGGCGCAAAGGGGCGGCGGCCCCCCCCAGGTGTGGGGGGTGTGTATTAAAAAAAAAAGAAG
>NZ_JBHXTO010000022.1:6094-97280 GCF_042677425.1 Streptomyces sp. NPDC127119
CACCTTATTTTTTTTATACTACACTGGCCCCCCGACCCCAGGTTCGCCGCGGCGTGGGCCGGGCCCACCCCAACCCGGGGGGGGCACCGCTCGTGACGACCGTTCCCCGAACGACGGCACTACGGCGCGTCAGCGCCCGAAGTGGTGACGGCCACCGTACTGGGAGCCGTGGTTCTCACCCTCCCAGTGGGACGCCGCGCAGCCGTTGCCGTAGTAGGCGTGGCCGTCACCGGCGCCGGAGAACACGCCGCACGCGCGGAAGTCGCCCTCGTAGCGGCTGTCGTTGCGGCCATCGTTGTGGCGCTCGTCGTGGTCGTCGGCGATCGCCGCGCCGGCACTGCCCAGGATCGCGGTGGCGGCGAAGACGCCGGCGGCAAGGATGGTACGCACACGCATGGTTGCTCCCTGATGGAGAAGTGATGGACGGACGAGCGGGAGATCCGGCCACGCGATCGCGTACCCTCGCCGCTCTTAGGCCCATGCTCAGGGCCGCACGTGCCGTCCGCGAGCGTTCATCCACCAAACGTGGGCGGGTTAGGGTCGTGACCTTGATCGACGGCACGCACGCAGGGAGAACAACATGACGGTGGACGTGAGGGACGCGCCCGGCACGCGGCGCTACGAGGCCCGGCTCGACGGAGCGCCCGAGGTCGTGGGACACGCGGAGTACATCCGCACGACGGAGCTGATCGCGTTCGTGCACACCGAGGTGAGCCCGGAGTGCGAGGGCAAGGGCGTCGGCTCCGCGCTGGTCCGGGTCTCCCTGGACGAGGCCCGCGCCGCAGGCCTGCGGGTGCTGGCCACCTGCCCGTTCTACGCCGGCTGGATCGCCCGCCACCCCGAGTACGGCGACCTGCTGTACCAGGCGCGCAGCAAGGTCAGCGACTGACGCGGGCCGAGGTGAGGGCCCGCTACCCCTGGGCCGACGGCTGCCAGCCCAGTGCCGGACCGAGGCCGGTGGCGATGTCGGTGAGGATCTGTACGTAGTCCGCGTGCTCGAAGGTGAACGGCAGCGCGAACGCGACCTCGTCGATCTCCCTGAACGCGGCCTGGGCGTACAGCCGTTCGGCGATCTCCGCGGAGGTCCCGACGAGGTCGGGCGCGAACATCAGGCGCGCGGGACCGTGGGTCGTCGCCGTGCGCGGGGTCCGCTTCTCGACGTACGCCTCGTACTTCGCGCGCTGCTCGGCGGTGGCACTGTCGGTGGGGATGACGACGAGCCCCTGGGAGACGCGGGCGCGCTCGCCGTCGGGGTGACGGGCGCGGAAGGCCCGTACGTGGGACAGCTGGATCTCGGCGAAGTCCTCGGACTCCTCCGCCTTCACGACACTGCTGGTCAGGAAGTTCATGCCGTGCTCACCCGCCCACTGCGCCGACCGCAGGCTGCCGCCGCCGTACCAGAGCCGGCCGCCCAGCCCGGCGGCCTGCGGCTGGACGCGGTCCGAGAACACCTCGAACCCCTCGGCGCCGCTGAAGTCGGTGGCCGGTTTGCCGCGTACGAAGTCCAGCAGCCGGGACACCCGCTCGTAGCCGAAGTCCTCGGTGCCGGCCGTGTCCGGATACAGCGCGTCCTTGACCTGGTCGAAGTGCATCGGCGGGCCGACGCTGACCCCCGGATTGAGGCGGCCCCCGGACAGGAGGTCGACCGTGGCCAGGTCCTCGGCGAGCCGCAGCGGGTTCTCCCAGCCCAGCGGGATGACCGCGGTGCCCAGCTCGATCCGGCTGGTGCGCTGCGAGGCCGCCGCGAGGACGGCGACGGGGGAGGAGATCCCGTACTGGAGATGCCGGTGGCGCAGCCACGCGCTGTCGAAGCCCAGCCGCTCACCCAGTTCGATGATCTCCAGCGTGGACTCGTGGCCCGCGCGGGGATCGGCCCCGTCGAACAGGCCGATGGTCAGGAAGCCCAGCTTCCGCAACGGTTGTGTGGGCAGCGGCACGGGGCTCCTCCGGCGTCCGGCACGAGTTCTACGGGTACTGCACTGCTACGGCCCGGCCGCTACCCCTCGGCCTTCTTGTCCTTGAGGTCCTTGATGCGTGCCGTCTCCTTGCGGACCTCGGCCTGCGTGGCGCGCTCCTTCCGGAGCCACTCCGGGGAGTCCGCCTTCAACGCCTCGATCTCGTCCGTGGTGAGGGCGTCCGTCACCCCGCCGCGGGCGAGCCCGGAGATGGAGACGCCGAGCTTGGCGGCGACCACCGGCCGGGGGTGCGGCCCGGTGCGGCGCAGCTCCTGCAGCCACTCGGGCGGATCGGCCTGGAGCGCGGTGAGCTCGGAGCGCGAGACGACACCTTCCTGGAACTCGGCGGGTGTGGCCTCTAGGTACACACCCAGCTTCTTCGCCGCGGTCGCGGGCTTCATCGTCTGGGTGTTCTCGTGCGACGTCATAACCGCAAGGGTATCGAGCATGTGAACCAGCGCCGACCACGACGGGTAACCTGGCCAGGTGACACGCTCGGAAGAATCCCCTTCGTTCCGGCTCGCGTATGTCCCGGGAGTGACGCCCAGCAAGTGGGTGCGGATCTGGAACGAGCGGCTGCCCGACGTCCCCCTGACACTCCACGCGATGTCCGTCGGCGAGGCCTTCGACGCGCTGCGCGGCGGCGCCGCCGACGCGGGCCTGGTCCGGCTGCCGGTCGACGGTACGGACCTCAGCGCGATCCCCCTCTACGCCGAGACGACCGTGGTCGTCGTCCCCAAGGACCACGTCGTGGCCGCGGTGGACGAGGTGAGCGCCGAGGACCTGGCGGACGACATCGTGCTGCACCCCCTCGACGACACCCTCGACTGGGAGCGCCTGCCGGGCCGCCCCGCGATCGAGCGCCCCGCCACGACGGCCGACGCGGTCGACCTGGTGGCCGCGGGAGTGGGGCTCCTCGTCGTCCCGCAGTCGATCGCCCGCCTCCACCACCGCAAGGACCTCACGTACCGGCCGGTGACGGACGCCCCGGAGTCACGGGTCGCCCTGTCGTGGCCGGAGGACCGGACCACCGACCTGGTCGAGGACTTCATCGGCATCGTCCGGGGCCGCACCGTCAACAGCTCCCGGGGCCGCACGCAGCCCGCAGCCGAGCCGAAGGCGGCTCGCCCCCCGGCCAAGGCCACCCCCCGACGCAAGCCTGCGGCGGGCAGGACCAAGGGTGCCAAGACCACGAAGAACACGAAGGGCGCCAAGCGGGGCAAGCCCCGCGGCCGCTGAGCCCCGTAAGGGGCGCGGGGAACTGCGCGCCCAGCCCCCACCGGGCCCGCAGGCTCATCACCACCCGCTACGGACCATTCGAGGTCCGGACCTCGTCCGTGTCGCGGACAAGCCCCGCCACGTGGTCGGTGATCGTGTCGAGGATGTCCGCCCACGCCGAGTCGTCCCCGAGCACCAGGAAGTTGAGCGTCAGCCCGTCGGTCATGGCCGCCAGATAGCGGGCCAGCACCGGCACGGGCACGCGCAGCACGAAGTCCATGTCACGGCTGAGCTGCTCGACCAGCTCCGCATAGGTGTCGGAGTACAGCTCGTACTGCCGCCGCGCCAGATGCTCGAACCCCGGCTGGCGCAGGGCGTACTGCGTCAGCTCGTACGTGAGCATGTGCTCGCCCGGGTGCGCGGACACATGGTCCCAGTAGGCCTGGAAGCCGGCCGCGACGGTCTCCCGCAGGGTCGCCCGAGGCCGGATCGCCTCGCGCACCACCGCGACGGAGTGACCGGTGATCGTCTCGATGACGGACTCGATCAGCGCCTGCTTGGAGTCGAAGCAGTAGTGGAAGACGCTCAGTGACACGCCCGCCTCGGCCGCGATGGACCGGGTCGTCGTCCTGGGGACGCCGTCCCGGGTCATCGCGCGGATGGCCGCCTCGGTGAGCTGCCGGCGCCGCTCGGCCGACGGCATCCGTGCCATGGAGTTCCTTCCACGCCTGCTCGTTCCAGGTGGGTCACCGGCGGGCGTCAGCTGCTGTGTACGCCCACCTCGTACAGGGAGTAACCCCAGTCCGTGCCGCGGTCCAGCCCGTGGATCCGCACATAGCGGGCCGGTACGCCGGAGAACCTGGCCGTGTCCAGGCCGCCGTCCCCGGCCGTGGTGGACCACACGGACTGCCAGTCGGTGCCGTTGGTGGAGACCTCCACGCGGTACGACTTCGCGTAGGCGCGCTCCCATTCGAGGGTGACGCGCTTGACCGTGCTGGTCGATCCCAGGTCGATGCGCAGCCACTGGTCGTCGCTCCAGTCGCTGGCCCAGCGGGTGCCCGTGTCGCCGTCCACGGCCCGGCCCGGCGCGTAACTGGTGAAGACGCTCGACTCCGACGAACTGGCCGACGCGGGCGCGCCCTTGGCGAGGTTCACCCCCGCCTTGTGCTGCTCCGCCGCGCCCCAGGTGTCGAGGTAGGACTCCGCGCCCCGGAACAGATCGTCCACGACGCCCTGCCCCGCGACCAGCCGGATGTCCTCGATCCAGTCCGGGACGAGACCGTAGTGGGCGGCCCCGTCGGTGTTGATGTCCCAGGTGCGCTGCCCGGTGGTCTGCCGGTCGATCACGGCGGTGCCGTCGGTGCTGCGGAACGGGTACGTGACGGGGTTCGGGGTGCCCGCGCCGCGCGGGGCGGGCCAGCCGCCGACACCGTTCATGTCGGTGCCGTAGCCGTAGCCCACGTCGTACTTGTCGCGCAGGGCCTTCGTCCGCGCGGCCTCCGCGCCGAACTGCTCGGAGCCGTGCATGTACTGGGCGATGAACCCGCCGAGCCGGTAGACCCGCTCGGTCCAGTTCAGGTCCATCCAGCTGTGCGAGGAGATCACACCGGGGTACGACTCGGCTTCGAAGATGTCGAGCGCCCGGCCGGTGGCCTTGACGCCCATGTGGTCGATCTCCAGCATCATCTTGCGCTTCATCAGCCCGCGCACGGCGTACTCGCCGAGATCCGTGAGCCCCCGCTTGTTGCACTGGGCGTCCTCGTCGTACGACGGTACGTCGACGCCCGCGGGCAGTTCCTTCTCGGCGCCCGGCGCCGCCGCGCCCCCGATGGGGTTGTCGTGCTGCGGGCCCGTGCACTTCTCCGTCTGCCAGAAGGTGCCCGTCGACAGGAACTGGCCGACGTTGATCGCCGTACCGAGGCCGCCCTCGTCGAACCTGACTCCGCACAGGGCGTTGTCGAACTTGTGGCACAGGAACATGCTGCGCACGCCGAGGTCGTACAGCTCGTCCAGGCCGGCGTCGATGTCGGCCTTGTCGCACTGCGCGATGTCCAGGATCTGCTTGCAGCCGAACGGCTCGGACGTCTCCACCCCCAGGACGACGGCGAGTTTGCCCTGCTGGGCGACCTCACGGGCCTGCGCGCTGTCGGTGACGATCCTGAACCAGCCCTTGCCCGGGCCGCCGTACATGGCGTCGATGTGGTCCTGCATGTCGTACGTCAGCTTCGCCTGCAGCCGGATCGAGGTCATCTCGTCGCAGCTGCGGTCCTTGAAGGGGTAGACCGAGCAGATCACGCCGTTGGTGACGAGGTCGTTGACGAGTACGCGCTGGCCGCCGCGCCAGGCCCGCTCGACCCAGGCGTAGTAGTTCTGCTGGTGGGTCAGCGAGTCATGGGCGGGCCAGTCCTTGAACGTGGGCCAGCCGTCCGGGTCGTGCTTGCCGTCACCGCCGTTGGTGATGAAGTCGAAGATGGCCAGCGAGCCGTCGGGGTAGTGCTCGGGGCAGTCCTTGAGGGCGTCGGCGACCCCTGCCTTCGAGAAGGGCTTGCCGCAGATGAGCCGCCCGCCGAAGGCCTCGTTGGCCATGATGTGGTTGTGCGCGTCGACGAATCCGCGTACCTCGCCCTGGGAGTTCGTGCCCTTGAAGGGCTCCCCGGTGACGTTGATCTGCGAGTCGGGCGCGGGCCGCGCGGTCGGGTTCCACCAGTCCGTCCCGGCGGCGGAACTGGGCGTGGGCCCGAGCGCCATGGCCATCACGACGAACAGCAGCGACAGGACCGTGAGAGGCCGGCGCCGGTGGAGAGGCTGTCGGGTCATGAACATCACCCACGTCTTCGGTCGACGGCACGCTGCTTGTCATGACTCCTGCAAACGCGTGGGACGAGAATCCCGACTGCGCCGAGGAGAGTCAAGGGTCCGGGACGCTTGACCTGATGGACGGCAGGGCGGCCCCCGAGGTGAACCGCTGTCCGGGCGGCGCCCCGAAAGGGGCGCGGGGAACGGCGCGGCCGGCCCCCGCCGACCCGCACGTACGGACCTCTTGACGACTCCTTGGTCTAGTCCTACCTTCCCAATCAGCCGTTCAAAAACATGCCCATTGTTCATGTAAGTGAATGTGAGCGGCTGGTGAACCCCCCACCCAAGGAGCCGACATGCTCACGCGCATCAGAGCGCTCACCATGACAGGCGCGGTATGCGCCTCCCTCCTGGCCGCCACCCCCACCGCCTTCGCCGAAGTGGAGCCGGGCGGCTGGACATCCGTCTCTCCCACCTACACCGTCCAGGAACGCGGCTGCGGACAGGTCGACGGCCTGACCTTCCAGCTCACCTGCTCCACGGCCGGCGGAGACCAGCGGGCCGAGCGGCGGTACGCCACCTACACAGGCGGCACCCGCCAGTTCGAGGGCTACTTCCGGATCAGCAGCCTCAGCGGCACCCGCATCAGCCTCAAGCAGACCTTCAACGAGTCGGCGGCAGGCCCGTACTTCATGCTCGCCGCCGAACGCGGCGGACGCCTGTACGCGGTCCACGGCGGCGACACCCTCTCCAACGCCGGCACGGTCGGCGCCACCGTCCGGGTCAACACCGTCCACCAGGTGGGCACTTCGCACCGCACCTACATCAACGGCTCGCTCAAGCACACCTACGCGAGCCCCGGTGGCAGCTTCTACGACAAGTTCGGCGCCTACCGCACCAGCAGCGGCAACGGCCCGGCCACCGTCGTGTGGAGCAACGTCCACTTCTGGCGCAAGTAGCAGCGAGCACATGAGAGTTCCCGTACGCGGCGCGGCGCCGGCAGCCCTGGTCCTGGGCCTCGCCCTTGCCCTCGGCCCGGCGCTGTCGGCCTGCGACACGCCCCGCACACCCCGCACGGCGGCCGCCGGCCCGGACGTCGTGCTCCGCGCCGAACGCACCTCACCCACGGACATCGACCTGCACTGGCGGGGCGGCGGTCCGGGTACGTCGGGCCACCTCCTCGAATTCGCGACGGACGCGGCAGGCCCGTACACCGTGCTGCAGTACCTGCCGTCCCGGGTGACGAGCTACCGGCACCCCGATCTGATGCCCCGCACCACCTTCCACTACCGGCTGCGGGCCTTCGCCGGCCCCGCCTCGAAGCCGGTCGACGTCACCCTGCCCCCGGGCGGGCTGACGGCGGCGGACGAGGATTCCGGCCATGACTGGCTGCCCGCCCGCAAGGACCCGGAGCGCACTGCCCCGGGTCGGCCACTACGGTCCACGGGCGCCGGAGCGCCCACCGGGTTCAAGGCCGTGGTCAAGCACGCGAACGGCATTCTGTTCACATGGATGGACAACGCGTCGGACGAGGAGGGGTTCCTGCTGGAGTCCCGTATCCCCAGGAGCCCCGGCGGGGACTCCGACGAGGACTCCGGCGGGCACTCCGGGTTCGCGCCCGTCGCCGTCTTCGAACCCGACGTCAATTCCGCGGGACTGATCACCCTGCCCAGCGAGAAACAGGGGTCCTACCGGGTCCGGGCGTTCACGCTCGGCGCGCCGTCGAACGTGGTCCGGCTGACCACCGGCGCCTCCGCCGATCATTGACACGCCTGACAGGGGCGGGAGCGGGATGGTAGAAGCAGGACATGACCACTTGTTCCACCCGTACTTCCTCCCTCCGCACAACTTCCCCGGCCGGTGCGCGATGACCGCGGGCATCGACACCCCGGACCGCAGGGGCCGTACCGGACTCGACCGGGTCGGCCTCGGCCTGACGGGCAACCCCCGGGTCAAGGTGCGGGACGTGACCCTGCTGTCCTGCCACTGGTACGTGGAACGCACCACGACGTTCGACCTCCAGCTCGCCGACGGCACCTGGTCCACCCAGGAACGCGAGACGCACGACCGCGGCAACGGCGCCACGATCCTGCTGTACGACACGGAACGCGAGACCGTGCTGCTGACCCGGCAGTTCCGCTATCCCGTCTACGTCAACGGACACCCCGACGGCATGCTCGTCGAGACACCGGGCGGTCTGCTCGACGATGACGACGAGCACCCCGAGGTCGCCGTACGACGCGAGGTCATCGAGGAGACCGGACACACGGTCGGCGAGGTCGAGCGGGTCTTCGACGTCTACATGAGCCCGGGCTCGGTCACCGAACGCGTCACCTTCTACGCCGCCTCCTACGGACCGTCCACCCGCACCCACGAGGGCGGCGGACTGGACGAGGAGGGCGAGGACATCGAGACCGTCGAACTGCCCTTCAGGGAGGCCCTGGGCATGATCCGTACGGGCGGGATCGCCGACGCCAAGACCATCATGCTGTTGCAGTGGGCGGCGCTGGAGGGACCGTTCAGCAAGTGAATCCCGCCGTACCGCAGGCGCACGCGGCGGTCAGCGCAGCAGCAGTTGGACGAGGGCGACCGTGCCGATCGTCACGATGAGGACGCGCAGGACCAACGGGCTGAAGCGGCGGCCGACCGCGGCGCCGAACTGGCCGCCGATCGCCGAGCCGACGGCGATCAGCGCGACGGCCGTCCAGTCGAAGTCCGCGACGAAGAGGAAGAAGGTCGCGGCGACGGTGTTGACGACGGCGACGAGGACGTTCTTGACGGCGGTGAGGCGTTGCATCGTCTCGTCCAGGAGCACCCCCATCAGAGACATGTAGATGATCCCCTGCGCCGCCGCGAAATAGCCGCCGTAGACGCTCGCGAGAGTCAGCCCGACGAACAGCAGCGGCCCGCCGTCACGGTGGACCGGCCCGTCCTTGAGGGTCGCGGGGAACCGCGCGTCCGGCCCCGGCGGACCCGCGGACGACGAACGATCCCTCGCGCGGCGGCGCAGCCGCTTGGTGATCAGCGGTTGAAAGGCGACCAGGACGAGGGCAAGACCCACCACGACCGGCACGATCTTCTCGAACGCCGTCGCGGGCAGGGCCAGCAGCAGCACGGCCCCCGTGAAGCCGCCCAGCAGCGCACCGACGCTCAGCCGCAGGATGCGCCGCCGCTGACCGCGCAGCTCCTTGCGGTAGCCGAACGCTCCGCTGATCGCGCCGGGGACCAGACCGAGCGCGTTCGAGACGGTCGCGGTGACAGGCGGCAGACCGGTGGCGAGCAGCACGGGAAAGGTGATCAGGGTCCCGGAACCGACCACCGTGTTGACCCCGCCCGCAGCCACGCCCGCCGCGAACACCGCGACGGCCTCCCACGGCGTCACGCGACGTCCCGCCACTCACTGATGGTCATGAAGCCGACGGTAGACGGCCGACGGTTCGGCGGGCGCCGCACCATGGTCGGCGGCGCCGCGGTGCTGCCGGGGAGCGGGTCACTCGAACCGCGAGACGTCGCCGGCTCCCTTGCGGACGATCTCGGCCTCGCCGCTGGAGAAGTCGATGACCGTGGTCGGCTCGGTACCGCAGTCGCCGGAGTCGATCACCGCGTCGACGGAGTGGTCGAGGCGCTCCTTGATCTCCCAGCCCTGGGTCATCGGCTCCTCCTCGTCGGGCAGGAGGAGGGTGCTGGACAGCAGCGGCTCACCGAGCTCGGCGAGCAGCGCCTGAGCCACCACGTGGTCGGGGATGCGGACCCCGACGGTCTTCTTCTTCGGGTGCAGCAGCTTGCGCGGGACCTCCCTGGTCGCGGGGAGGATGAAGGTGTAACTGCCCGGCGTCGAAGCCTTGATGGCACGGAACACGTCGTTGTCGACCTGCACGAACTGGCCGAGCTGCGCGAAGTTCTGGCACACCAGCGTGAAGTGGTGACGGTCGTCGAGCCGGCGGATGGAGCGGATCCGGTCGATCCCGTCACGACTGCCCAGCTGGCACCCCAGCGCGAAGCAGGAGTCCGTGGGATAGACGACGAGCGCACCCGCACGAATGGAGTCGGCGACCTGGGTGATGGTGCGCGCCTGAGGATTCTCGGGATGAACATCGAAGTACTTTGCCACGCTGTGAGCTTATGCCCCCGGCCGTCGCCGACGACGGAGGCCCGCTTTTCAGGGGCGCGGGGCTGCGACACGTGCGGCTGCGCCGCGGGGCGCGGGTGACCCCCACCGGGCCGGCACCGGGCATCGAACCGCACCCGGCGCCGGCGAGGGGCGCCTGCTCAGTCCCGCAGCCGGTCGAGCTGCCGGATCTTGTTCGTCGCGTCGAGCGCAGCGACCTTGTAGGACTCCGCGAGCGTCGGATAGTTGAAGACCGCGTCGACCAGATAGTCGACCGTCCCGCCGCACCCCATCACCGACTGCCCGATGTGGATCAGCTCCGTCGCACCCGTACCGAAGCAGTGCACGCCCAGCAGTTTCCGGTCGTCGGGGGAGACGAGCAGCTTGAGCATGCCGTGCGAGTCGCCGATGATCTGGCCCCGGGCCAGTTCGCGGTAGCGGGAGATGCCGACCTCGAACGGCACGCGTTCCTCGGTGAGCTGGTCCTCGGTCTTCCCGATGAAGCTGATCTCCGGGATCGTGTAGATGCCGATCGGCTGGAGGTCGTGCATCCGGGCCACCGGCTCGCCGCACGCGTGGTACGCCGCCGTACGCCCTTGTTCCATCGAGGTCGCCGCCAGAGCCGGGAAGCCGATGACGTCACCGACCGCGTAGATGTGCGGCACCTCGGTGCGGTAGTGCTCGTCCACCTTGATCCGGCCGCGCTTGTCGGCCGACAGGCCGGCCTTGTCGAGGTCGAGGTCGTCGGTGAGGCCCTGCCGGCCCGCGGAGTACATCACCGCGTCCGCGGGGATCTTCTTGCCGCTCTCCAGGACGGTGAGCGTGCCCCGCGCGTGGCGCTCGACCGCGGCGACCGTCTCGCCGAAGCGGAAGGTGACGGCCAGGTCCCTGAGGTGGTACTTCAGCGACTCGATCACCTCGACGTCGCAGAAGTCGAGCATCCCGGGGCGCTGTTCGACCACGGTGATCTTGCTGCCGAGGGCGGCGAACATGGAGGCGTACTCCATGCCGATCACGCCGGCCCCGACGATGACCATGGAACGGGGTACCCGCTCCAGGTTGAGAACGTTGTCGGAGTCCAGGACGGTCAACTCGTCGAACTCGACGGTCGCGGGCCTGGCCGGCCTGGTGCCGGTCGCGATGACGATGTTGTCCGCGGTCAGCAGCTTCTCGTTGCCGTTCACTTCGCGCAGGGCGACGGTGTGGTCGTCCACGAAGCGGCCGGTGCCGGCGAACAGGGAGACGTGGTTGCGGGACAGCTGGCTGCGGATGACGTCGACCTCGCGGCCCACCACGTGCTGGGTGCGCGCGGTCAGGTCGGCGACGGTGATGTCCTCCTTCAGTCGATAGCTCTGGCCGTACAGGTCGCGTTGGGTGAGACCGGTGAGATAGAGGACCGCCTCGCGCAGGGTCTTCGAGGGGATGGTTCCGGTGTGGATGGAGACCCCTCCGACCATGTCGGGGCGGTCTACGACGGCGACCCGGCGGCCGAGCTTTGCCGCGGCGATGGCGGCCTTCTGGCCGCCCGGGCCGGATCCGATGACGAGGAAGTCGAAGTCGCGCACCACCAGAGTCTGTCAGCCGCGGCTGTCCCCCGAAAGGGTGAGTTGCCCTCCGGGCCGGGGGAGGGGGGTGCGGTTGTGGTTTGTACCGCGGGCCGGTGGGGGTTGCTCGCGCCGTTCCCCGCGCCCCTTAGGGGGTGGGGGTGCGGTTGTGTGGTGGGGTGCGGGCCGGTGGGGGTCGGTGGGGGTCGGCCGCGCAGTTCCCCGCGCCCCTGAAGGGGCAGGGTGGTGCGGTGGGGTGTGCGCTGCGGGCCGGTGGGGGTGATCCGCGCAGTTCCCCGCGCCCCCAGCGGGGCAGGGGCGCGGGGAACGGCGCGGCCAGCCCCCACGGACGCGCACCCGACACACGGCCCCCACCCGCCGGACGGCTCAGCGTACGGATCGGGCGACCCGGAAGCCCACGTCGTCGACCTGGTAGCCCGGATGGCTGCGGCGCCGCGCCCCGGCGCGGACACTCCAGTGTTCGTCGAACCATCCGCCCCCGCGCAGCACCCGGTACCCGCCGTACACCTCGGCGTCGTACACGTCCCAGCACCAGTCCCACACGTTGCCCAGCATGTCGTGCAGACCCCACTGGTTGGGCCGTTTGCCGCCCACGTCGTGGACGCGCTCCTGGGAGTTGTCGCGGTACCAGGCGATCTCGTCGAGCGGCCCGTACCGCGGCCCCGGCGTACCCGCACGGCAGCCGTGCTCCCACTCCGCCTCCGTGGGCAGCCGGTAGCCGTCCGCGGCCCTGTCCCAGTCGATCTCCGACTCGACGCCCCCGCCGTCCGCACGGATGGCGTAGGCCGGTGTCAGTCCCTCCCGCAGCGACAGGGCGTTGCAGAAGCGGACCGCGTCCCACCACGAGACCCCCTCGACGGGTAACTGGTCCCCGTCGGCGCTGCTCGGCCACATGCCCGCGACCCGCGCGTACAGCGCCTGCGTGACCGGGAAGGCCCCGAGCCGGTAGGGCGCGAGCTCGACCGACCAACTGCGCCGTGTCCGCCGGTCCGACAGCGTGACCTGTCCCGGCGGGACAGCGATCATCTCGTTCACCTGGCGTGTGTCCATGAGCAGGCAATCCTACTGATGATCCGGTGGGCCCACGGCGCGTGTCGGCACGTACCGCGGGACTATGCCAGACTCAGTTCCCCGGACTCACCCAGGTGCCGTGCTCGGCGGAACGGGCCATGGCGTCCAGGGCGGTTGCGCTGTGGACGGCGTCCTCCAGCGTGGCCCCGTACGGCGTGCCCTCGGTGATGGAGCGCAGGAAGTTGTGCGCCTCGATGACCTTCAGGTCGTCGTAGCCCATGCTGTTGGCGGACCCCGGCTGGAACGCCGCGTACTCGCCGTGTCCCGGGCCGACGTACAGCGTGCTGACCGGCTGGTCCTGGAACGACGTGCCGCGGCTGACACCCAGTTCACCCATACGACGGAAGTCCCACGAGACCGCGCCCTTGGTGCCGTGGATCTCGAAGCCGTAGTTGTTCTGCTCGCCGACCGAGACCCGGCAGGCCTCCAGGACACCGCGGGCGCCGGAGGCGAAGCGCAGCAGACAGGACACGTAGTCCTCGTTCTCCACCGGCCCCAACTCGCCGCCGGTGGACCGGGTGTGGCCGGCGGTGGCGCCGGTGGGGCGGGCCCGCTCGGGGACGAAGACGGCCGTGTCGGCGGTCAGCGACACGATCTCGCCCAGCAGGAAGCGGGCCAGGTCCACGCCGTGCGAAGCGAGGTCGCCGAGTACTCCGCTGCCGCCGCGCTCACGTTCGTAACGCCAGGTCAGGGCGCCCTCGGGATGGGCCGCGTAGTCGCTGAAGAGGCGGATGCGGACGTGCGTGACGGTGCCGATCTCCCCGGCGGCGACGAGTTCGCGGGCGGCGGCGACGGCGGGCGCGTTGCGGTAGTTGAAGCCGACCGTGCCCTGGACGCCCGTCTTGGCGACGGCGCCCGCGACGGCCCGCGCGTCGTCGGCGGTGAGACCGACCGGCTTCTCGATCCAGAGGTGTTTGCCCGCCTCGGCCATGGCGACGCCGATCTCGCGGTGCAGGAAGTTCGGCGCGGCGACGCTCACCGCCTGGACCCGGGGATCGGCGGCGATCTCACGCCAGTCCCGGGCCGCCGTGGCGAAGCCGTACTGCGCGGCGGCCTCCTCGGCCCGGCCGGGCACCTCGTCGGCGACCGCGATCAGTTCCGGTCGTACGGACAGCCCCGGGAAGTGGTGCGGCACGCGCGCGTACGCCTGGGTGTGCACCCGCCCCATCCAGCCGAACCCCACGACGGCGACGCCGAGCGTACTCCCCATGACTGTCCCTCTTCGGATCGGTTGTGCACTGCTTTTGGATCGGTCCAGGACCGTTTCCGATCACACTGGAGTTCGTCACAGCAGGTGTCAACCCCTTTGACTTTCCGGCGCTGCCTGTGGAACGGTCCAATTCATGAGACCGCCGACGATCCGTGATGTGGCCGAACGGGCCGGAGTGTCGAAGTCCCTGGTCTCCCTCGTGCTGCGCGGCTCCGACCGCGTGCGCCCCGAGAAGCGGACGGCCGTCCTGGCCGCCGTGGAGGAGCTCGGCTACCGGCCCAACGCCGCCGCGCGCAGCCTCAGCGAGCGGCGCGCCCATCCGCAGGCCCTCGACCACGCCAGGTCAGGCGGCACCCCCATGGTGGGCGTGCTCCTGAACGACATGCGCAACCCCTGGTTCGTGGAACTGCTGGACGGCCTCAACTCCCTGCTGGACGCCCACGGCCTGCACATGCTGCTGGCCGACGGCCATCTGAACCGGCGGCTGGGCGAGGACCTCACCCGGATGTTCACCGACCTGCGGGTCGACGGACTCATCGCCGTCGGCACACTGCCCGGCCCGGAGATGCTGCGGGCGGCGGCCGGGCGGCTGCCGACCGTCGTCGCGGGCGCCCGTGAGCCGGTGCTGCCCCGCGCGGACATCGTCGCCAACGACGACGAGTACGGCGCCC
The DNA here is from genome assembly GCF_042677425.1 of Streptomyces sp. NPDC127119. Lineage (NCBI taxonomy): Bacteria > Bacillati > Actinomycetota > Actinomycetes > Kitasatosporales > Streptomycetaceae > Streptomyces > Streptomyces sp. NPDC127119. Next base: position 20,689 of record NZ_JBHXTO010000022.1, read on the forward strand.
GCCTCGCCACCGAACACCTCATCGGGCTCGGCCACCGGCACATCGCCCACATCGCCGGGCAGGGGATGGTCGGTGAACTGCGCCGCCGCAGCTTCGAAGCCGTCATGCGCGAACACGGGCTGGGCGACACGGCCGTCGTGGCACAGGGCGATCCCACCGAGGAGGGCGGTTACCGGGCCACGGTCCGGCTGCTCAGCGCGCAACGGCGGCCGACCGCCGTGTTCGCCTTCAACGACATCGCCTGCGTCGGCGCGCTGTCCGCCGCTGAGGAACTGGGCCTCCAGGTGCCCCGCGACCTCTCGCTCGTGGGCTACGACAACACCTACCTCGCCCGGCTGCGCCACCTCTGGCTCACCACCGTGGACAGCGCGGGCCACGACGTCGGCCGCCGCGCCGCGCAGTGCCTGCTCGACCGGATCGCCGACCCGGCCCGCCCGGGCCAGGTCGTCCTCAGCCCGCCCGTCCTCGAAGTGCGGGGCACGACCGCGGCGCCCTCCTGAGGTCCGTGCCGACCCGCCGGGGTGACGAGCGGTGGGTCGTCAGCCGGCAGGTGTGTCGCACTGCGTGCCCGGCGGGCAGAACCAGCGCAGCGCCGTGTCCACGAGCTCCCGCTCGTCGTCCGGCCCGTCGGCGTCCGAGCCGTACGCGACCAACGCGTACCGTTCGCCGTCCGCGGCCTCGAAGCGGTGGTCGATCACGTGCCGGGTCCCGCCGCCCTGCTCGCCCGCGATCTCGTCCGCCCGGTACTCGTGCTCGGCGGCCTGCCCCTCCCCGCCGGGTACCTCTTGGAGGGAGACCGCCTCGTACCCGTCGAGCTTCTGCGCCTCCACCTGCGCGACCTGCAAGGACTCGTACGGGGAGGTCTCCATCAGCTGGAACACCTGGAGCCGCCGGGTGCCGTCCGGGCTGCGGTAGTCGACCACGTCGATGCCGAACTGCGAGGACCTGCTGTCGCGCTCCCAGCCCGTCGGGAGCGCCACGCGGAACCCCTCGTCGTCCTGCCAGGGCTCGTAGCCCGCGGGCAGGGCGGCGGAGGGCTCTGCCGACGGCGAGCCGCCCCCGGAGCCGTCGCCGGACCCGTCCGAGGACCCCTTCTCGGTGTCCGACCGGGCGGCGGTGAAGTTCCGGTAGGGCTCCGGCTCGTCCTTCCAGGCCAGGGCCCAGACGCCGAACGTGAGACCGGCGACCGCGAGGACGATCGCCGTCTTCTGCCGGACGACCTTCTGCCGCCGTACGTCGAGGTACTGGTCGGGGTGGAAGAGGCGTTCGCGCCGGGACCCGCCCCACTCCTGCCGTTCGGTGTCGAACACCCGCATGCCGCGGGTCCTTCCTGTCACCGTCGGGCCCGTCATCCGAGCAGCTGGGCGATGCCCTGGACGACGGCGGTGGCCGAGGCGACCGCCCCCGCGGCCGCGGCCTGCGATCCGAGCCAGCCCCGTACGCTCACCAGCAGCCGGGTGAGGCGCTCCGGGGGAGCCGCTCCGGTGCGGACGATCTCGCTCTCCGCGTCCGCCAGTTCGCCGTCGAGGGACGTGTCCTCGGCGCTGCGCTCCCGGACGGGCAGGGCCGCGCGGAGGGCGCGAACCGCCTGCAGCAGTTCCTCGTGCGGCAGGGCGGCCTCGGCCGCGGTGCGGTTGACGGACGTCGCGTGCCCGTGGCTGCCGGTGGCGATCGAACCGCCGCTCATGGAGCCGATGTTCACACTGCCTGATCCGCTGTCCTGCGCGGGCCGGCCGCCGGTGGGCTGTCCTGTGTCGTTCATGTGCTGGTTCCTCGGGGCCGGGGTTCGGGTTCTGGTTTCGGTGGCTAGGCGCCGGTGCGCGGCGGTGTGCCGTTCGCCGCTGCGGTGGTGTTGCTGTGCGCGGTCGCGTGGCCGTGCCGGCCCGTGGCGACGGCGCCGCCGGACATGTCCTGGACGAAGACGCTTCCGCCACTGAGCTGGTAGACGTGCTGCTCGAACTGGTCGGTGCGGTAGCCGTGGGACTGCAGCGCCTCGCGCATGCCGTTCACGATGCGTTCCTGGACCGTCTTGATGTACCGGGTGACGTCCATCTCCTGATACGGCGAGAGGCCGTTCGTGCTGGCCAGTTGGCGCAGCGAGACACGCGGCACGTCGGGGTCCGTCTCCCGGTCGGACCAACCGGTGCCGATCTCCCTGGCGAGGGTCCGCAGCGCGCCGAGAGCGGTGCTCACACCGGTCGCGGGTCCGTGTCCGAGGGCGCGTACGGCACCGGCCGCCCAGGTCTCGGGCAGCCGGTCCACGAGGGTGTCCACGCTCCTGAAGTCCTTGCGGACCGGCCCGAGCACGTACGGGACGACCTCCATCACGAGCATGCCGCCCTGGGTGTGCACCCGGACCAGGACGGTCACCACGACCTGCTCGTGCCAGGCGCCGATGCGGACGCGGAGGAAGACGCGCCGCCCCTCGCCGCCCTCGTCCACGGCCTCCGCGAGATGGGCGGCGACCTGGGCGGGGTCGTAGACGGTCCGGCCGTCACCGTCGCGCTGTCCGTCCGCCTGCACGGCGTGCACGTCGTCGCTGCCGCCGAGGCGCAGCAGTTCGTCGCGGCCGACACCGCCCGGCACATAGACGAAGCGGTCGACCTCCAGCTCGCGCAGCCGGTCCTTCCCGGTGAGCGCGGCGGACTCGCGCAGCCGCACCAGCTGCGGCTCGATCATGGCGAGCGCGCCATCCGCGGTGAGCGGGCCGCTGTTCTGGTGCGGAATGAGCGGGCCGTCGGGGGAGGGGGAGCCGGTGTCCGGGGCGTCGGACCCGTTCGGCGGAGCGGAGCGCTTGCGCAGTTCCATCGCGAAGGACCAGTCCTGGCGGCGCGCGCCCATGCCGACGAAGGGGCTGTCCGGCTCGTACAGGGTCAGTGCGGCCGTCTGCTCGCGGCGGATGCTGCCGACCAGGTCCTCGTACAACGGGCCCGCGGGCAGGTCCGGTTGAGGCGTCGTCCGGAAGGTCCAGCGGGACAGCCAGCGGCACAGGGCCCTGCGCTGGGTGGTCTCGTGCCACCAGGCGATCAGGGCGATGAGCAGCGGGAAGAGCAGCGGGTAGGGCGTCTGTACGTCACCGTCCAGCACCCCGGCCACGAACCAGCACCAGTAGAAGGCGGCGAACAGCGCGGCGCACAGGGTCACCGCGACGCCGAACCCGGCGGCGGCCTTCGCCACCGGAGCGGGGAGGCCCGCCTGGCGGCCGTCGGCGCCCTGCGCGCGCACGGAGTGGGCGAACCAGAGGCCGAGGGCGACGAGCGCGTAGAACTGCGACCACGGCATGGGCATTCCGGCGGTCAGCCTGTCGTCGCCCGCGTAGAACGCGGTGAACACGTCACCGATGCCGACCTCGGCCCCGATGCCCCAGCGGTCGGAGACGCTGTCCCAGAACATCACCACGTCGGACAGCAGGAACCCCAGCCAGGCGGCCAGCATCAGCCCCGCGGTACGGGACTCCTGCCGTGTGATCCGCACGGCGTGCGCCAGCACGGGAAGCACGTCGACCCCCAGCGGCGGGGCCACGGGACGCTCCTGGTGGACCACCAGTTCGTCGATGACCCGCCGTCGGAAGGTGGCGTCCTGATACGTGCCGGCGCACAGCAGCCGGGTCGCCTCCGTGCGGTCGTACGGATGTTCCGGGAGGCTCACTCCGGCCACGTCGCTCCTCTGTCCCTGACGCGCCCTGATGTGCGGGCGCATGCGCAGGGAAGGGAAGTTAGTGGACGCGGGGCCCGGCTCGTGCGGTCCGTCCGGATGTGCCCTTCGTTAGGATGAAAGGCATCTTTTCGGCTGGACAGGGCGCGCCGGGCGTGCGGCAGGCAGGGTCAGAGCACGGCGGCGACCTCGAAGCCGGCTCCCGCGATGGCCGCGCAGACCTTCGAGCCGTCGAACGCCTCACCCGTCACGGTCACCGACCCGGTGTCGAGGTCGACGTGCACGCCGTTCACCCCGAGTACTCCGCCGACCTCGGACCCGAGCCTGTCGGCGCAGCGGCCGCAGGTCATCCCCGTGACGTGGTAACGCTGTTCGGTCATCGATCCCTCGTCTCTTCCCGGTGCGCACGCACCTGCCGCCCCTGCTGTGGGAGCGGTTCCGGGAAGTCATACGCGCCCGCCGACAGGGGCGTTCAGCAACACCCCTTAGCTCCGTGCGGCCGTGTCGGGCAGGGCGCGGTCGAGGATCGCGGTCAGGTCCGAAGCGGTGGGAAGGGTGCCGAAGGAGTGTCCCCAGTCGCCGCCGAGCCGGGTCGCGCAGAAGGCGTCGGCGACCGCCGCCGGTGCGTGCCGGACCAGGAGGGAGCCCTGGAGTGCCAGCGCCATCAGCTCCACCAGCCGGCGGGCGCCCGTCTCGGGGTCGCTCAGGTCGCGCAGCCGGTCCTTGAGCCGGATGACGGCCGCGTCCAGCCGGGCGTCGGCGCCGTGTGCCAGGGCCAGCTCCGCGAACAGCGCCTCGCCGGTCTCGGGCGCCCGGCCGAGGGCCCGCAGCACATCGAGGGCGTTGACGTTCCCCGACCCTTCCCAGATGGAGAGCAGTGGGGCCTCGCGGTAGTGGCGGGGCATGCCCGACTCCTCCACATAGCCGTTGCCGCCCAGGCACTCCAGCGCCTCGGTCGTGAACGCCGGGCCGCGCTTGGTCACCCAGTACTTGCCGACGGCGGTGGCGATCCGGCGGAAGGCCGCCTCCTGGGCGTCGCCGCGGATCGCCCGGTCGGCGGCGCCGGCGAGCCGCAGCGTGAGTGTCGTGGCGGCCTCCGACTCCAGCGCGAGGTCGGCCAGTACGTTGCGCATGAGCGGCTGGTCGATCAACGGCGCACCGAACGCACTCCGGTGCCTGGTGTGGTGGCCGGCCTCCACGAGGGTCTTGCGCATCAGCGTCGCGCTCATCGTCACGCAGTCGAGCCGGGTGCAGTTGACCATCTCGATGATCGTCTTGACGCCCTGTCCCTCGGGGCCGACGAGCCAGGCGACGGTGTTGTCGAACTCCGGTTCCGAGGACGCGTTCGAGCGGTTGCCCAGCTTGTCCTTGAGTCGCTGGATACGGAAGGTGTTGCGGCTGCCGTCGGGCAGGATCCGCGGCACGAGGAAACAGGACAGGCCGCCCGGCGCCTGGGCGAGGACCAGGAACACATCGCACATCGGGGCGGACGTGAACCACTTGTGGCCGCGCAGGGTGTGGACACCGGGCTCCGCGGTCGGCGCGGCGGCCGTCGTGTTGGTGCGGACGTCCGAGCCGCCCTGCTTCTCGGTCATGCCCATGCCCGCCAGCAGTCCGCGCTTCTCGGCCGGGACCCGCAGCCCCGGTTCGTAGACGCGGCTCACCAGCAGGGGCTCGTACACCGCGGCCAGTTCGGGCTGCTTGCGCAGGGCGGGTACGGCCGCGTAAGTCATCGAGGTGGGGCAGCCGTGTCCCGCGTCGGTGTGCCCCCACGCCAGTCCGCCGGCCGTGCGGACCACATGGGCGCCGGGCCGGTCGTCGGCCCAGGGCGCGGCGGCCAGTCCCTCGGCCACCGCGGTGCCCAGCAGCCGGTGCCAGGCGGGATGGAACTCGACCTCGTCGATCCGGTTGCCGAAACGGTCGTGCGTACGCAGTTCCGGCTCATGGCGGTCGGCCTGCTCGCCCCACTCCTGGGCCTCCTCGCCGCCCGCCATACGGCCCAGCCTGCGGATGTCCTCCTCGGCCCGGCCCGCGCCCTCGCGGCGGAGCCCTTCCAGCAGTGCCGCGTCGTCGGCCGCGTCGTACGGAGCCAGGGAGGGGGCCTGGTTGGTGACGTCGTGCGTGGCGGACTGTTCCGGCGCGAGTATCGGGACCATGTCCGCAGTGTTGCACTATTTCTGCGGTCGCAGCAATGGCGTAACACTCTCGCTTCAAGGCCGCCGTCGCGACCCCGTTCACCCGACCGGGCACAATGCCGTCCATGCGGATGAACGAGCCCCGGTCACCGGCCGACCCCGGACTGCGCCCGCTGTCCGCGCGATCGGTCGTCCTGAGCCTCCTGCTGGGCGTCCACCCTCCCGAGCTTCCGGTGCGGGACCTGATCCGCAGCGTGGAGCCCTTCGGCATCGCGGACTCCACGCTGCGGGCCACCCTCAGCCGGATGGTGACGGCGGGCGACCTGCGGCGCGCCGACGGCGTCTACCGGCTCAGCGAACGGCTGCTGGAACGGCAGCGCCGCCAGGACGAGGCCGTGCACCCCAGGACCCGGGACTGGGACGGTACGTGGGAGACGGTCGTCGTCACCGCCACCGGGCGCGGTCCGGCCGAACGGGCCGAACTGCGCGCCGAGTTGTCCGGCCTGCGCCTGGCGGAACTGCGGGAGGGGGTGTGGCTGCGCCCGGCCAACCTGCGGCGACCGTGGCCCGAAGGCCTGACGAACCTCACCGAGCGGTTCACCGCCCGGCCGGAGCGGCCTTCGCTCACGCTGGCCGAGAGCCTCTGGCCGCTCGACGGCTGGGCCGACACCGCCGACTCCCTGCTGGCGCACGTGGCCCGTACCGCACGCCCGGCCGACCGGTTCGCCGCGTTCGCCGCGGTCGTACGGCATCTGGTCACCGACCCCGTGCTGCCCGGCGAACTCCTCCCGGCGAACTGGCCGGCCCCCGCCCTGCGCGCGGTCTACACCGACTACCGCGCGGAGGTGCTGGCGGCGCTGTGAGGCCACGGGGTACGTGACCGTTCACCGGGTGAGGTGCCTGTCGAAGCGGCTCTCGAAGCGCCTGGCTCGACTTCCGCCGGACGTCTCCCGAGTTCACGGCTCCGATTCCCGGGTCGCCGAGCGGCGTGCGGCGAGTTCGGCGACCGCCGCGGACAGCTGCTGCCGCAGGGCCTCGGGCAGCGGCTCGCCCGTGACGGCGGCCACCGTTCCCTCGGCGAGGTGGGACAGCTTGGTGTTGGCGTTCTGGGAGACCATGACGAGTACGCTCCACGCTTCCTCGGGATTCAGCCCGAAGGACGCCATCAGAACTCCGCGGGCCAGGTCGATGACCGGCCGTGTCTGCATGGCGCGTCTCAGCTGGAGGACCTCGACGCGCAGACTCCGCTCGGCGTCGGCGGCGTCGATGATGTCGACGGTCTCCGTGGCGTCACCGGACAACGAACTCTCCTCCCGTGTGCCGTGCTTGGTGCCGCAGCGCCGGGCAGGCGTCCCTCTCGGTCTCGCCGCCCGCAACGACGGCCGTCCGCTCACCCGCGCGGCGCGTCTCGATCTTCACAACTGTGGGGGTGTGCTCGCGCGCGTGGCCGGACGGTCCTCCGTGGGAGGCCGTGTACGAACCGCCGACCTGGGCATGAAGCGTTGGTTCCGACATGGCAGCCGCTCCCGGGGCATCCACCGTCACTGTCTCCTCCAGATTCCGCCTCCAAACCTTCACACGTCAAGTGATGCATGAAAATTCTTTCACCCTTTGGTTTGCGTGAATGACAGGTCGTATGCTGGCGGTCATGGGTGAAGTACCTGAGACACATATCGGCTGGACGTTCCTCACCAACCACGCCCGGGTGCTGGCCGCGATCGCCGAGAACCAGAGCACCCGCATCCGGGACATCGCGGCGCGCTGCCGGCTGACCGAGCGTGCCGTGCAGAAGATCATTTCCGATCTGGAGCAGGGTGGCTATCTCACCCACACCCGGCAGGGGCGCAGCAACGAATACCGCATCGAGCCGGGGACGATCCTGCGCCACCCGGCCGACGCCGGCCTGTCGGTCGCGGATCTCCTGGCGCTGCTGGACCAGCACGACGCGGAGCGCGACGCGAGGCCCCCGTCGCCGCCGGTGGACCCGGCCCACGAGCAGGACCCCCGAACCGGCCACTGACCCCGGTTCCACCCGTACGGGGGACCGGCGGGCGCGGCGGGGACGCGATTCGGACACGGCCCGGACGCGGCCGGGTTTCCGGGCACCGCTGCTGGGGACCCGGCACCGGTGGACGACAAACGGCAGCAACATGACGCAGACCCGGCCCTCGGCGGGACCGGTGTGCGGCAGGAATGTGAGGAGTCGTGACCGCGTACGGCAGCACACAGGACATCGTCCGTCGCCCGGAGACCGGGTGGGCGCAGGCCAGGCGGCGCCGGGTGGGAGGCGTGCGCTTCTGCCTTCCGGCGACAGCGGACCGGGACACCCGCCGCACTTCCGCGGAGCCGGAGGGGAACATCGTCAGGGGCGAGGACTGAGCGGGGCGAGTGCCGGACCGAGCGGGGCGGGGCACCACGCTCCACCGTGAGAGCCCGCGTTCAGACGGCCGTCCCGGGCGCCGCCCGGGGGCCCGGTGATCGACTGGTGGGGTCGGGAGCCCGGGGCTAACGTCGGTACAGCGGTCGTCCGGAACCGGACACCGCCAGAACACAGGCCGATCCCATGACGGGCTCACACGCGACACCTTCCGACACTGCCAAGTCCCCGGAGCGGGGCCACGGCAGCGGAATCGCACTCCTCGTCATCGCCTCGTGCCAGTTGATGGTGGTCCTCGACATCACCATCGTGAACATCGCCCTCCCGCACATCCAGAGTTCGCTCGGCTTCTCGACCGAGAACCTGTCGTGGGTGGTCAACGCCTACACGCTGACGTTCGGCGGCCTGCTCCTGCTCGGCGGCCGGCTCGGCGACATCCTCGGCCGCCGCAGGGTCTTCGTCTTCGGCGTACTGCTCTTCGTGCTCGCCTCCCTGCTCGGCGGACTGTCCCAGGAGTCCTGGCAGTTGCTCGCGGCACGCTCCCTGCAGGGTGTCGGCGGCGCCATCGCGTCCCCGACGGCCCTCTCGCTGATCACCACCACGTTCCGCGAAGGACCCGAGCGCAACAGGGCGTTCGGAGTGTTCGCCGCGGTCTCGGCCGGCGGCAGCGCGATCGGCCTGCTCGCGGGCGGCCTGCTCGTGGAGTGGCTGGACTGGCGCTGGGTCCTGTTCGTCAACATCCCCATCGGCCTGCTGATCGCGCTCGCGACGCCCCGCTACATCCGGGAGTCCGAACGGATGCCGGGCCACTTCGACGTCCTCGGCGCGCTCACCTCCACCGTGGGCATGGTGCTGCTCGTCTACGGCTTCATCCGCGCCTCGGAGGAGGGCTGGAGCGACGGTCTGACCGTGGGGGCGTTCGTGGCGGCCGTGGTGTTCCTCGCCGCGTTCATCTTCGTCGAGAGCCGGTCCAGGCAGCCCATCACGCCGCTGTGGATGTTCCGCGACCGCAACCGCGCCGGTGTCTACGCGATCATGCTGAGCCTGGCCGCGGCGATGTTCGGCATGTTCTTCTTCCTGACGCTCTTCGTGCAGAACGTCCTCGGCTTCAGCCCGCTGCGGGCCGGCCTCGCCTTCCTGCCGGTCAGCGCCGTCATCGCGGTGGGCGCCGCGATCGCCTCGCAGCTGCTGCCCAGATGGGGTCCCAAGCCGTTCATGACGGTGGGCTCCGTCCTGTCGGCCGTCGGCCTCGCCTGGCTGACCCTGACCGAGGTCGACAGCACCTACGCGGGCAGCATCCTCGGGCCCATGCTGGTCTTCGGCTTCGGCATGGGGCTGAACTTCGTGTCGCTGACGCTGATGGCGGTGTCGGGCGTGGCGCCCCAGGAGGCGGGAGCGGCCTCCGGAATCCTCAACGCCACCCAGCAGGTGGGCGGTTCGCTCGGCCTGTCCGTACTGGTCACCGTCTTCGGCACGGCCAGTCGCAACGAGGCCGCCGACCAGATCCGCGCGTTCATGGCCCAGGCGACCCCCGCCCAGCGCCTGCGGTTCCGCAGGACCGGCGAACTCCCGTCGCCGTGGGGCGACCAGGTGCTGACGTCCGGCATCTCGCACGCCTTCGTCATCGCCGCGATCTTCGCCCTCTTCGCGGCCCTGGTCGCGCTGTTCGTCATCCAGGTACGCCCCGACGACCTGGAGCGCCTCCAGGGAAACGGCAAGCCGTGAGCGGTCGTTCGGCACACCATTCGGCACACCGCTCGGCGGACCGTTCCGCACGGGAGACGGCTCGGCTCAGGAGAGCGGCTGTTCCGTCCAGATGACCTTGCCCGCGGGGGTGTAGCGGGTGCCCCAGCGCTCGGTGAGCTGGGCGACGAGGAACAGGCCCCGGCCGCCCTCGTCCGTCGAGGCCGCGTACCGCAGATGCGGTGAGGTGTTGCTGCCGTCGAAGACCTCGCAGATCAGGCTGCGGTCGAGGAGCATACGGACCTCGATGGGGCCGTTGCCGTACCGGATCGCGTTGGTGACCAGCTCGCTGAGGATCAGCTCCGTCGTGAACGCCAGGTCGTCCAGGTCCCACTCCGTCAGCTGCCGGGTGACCGAGGCGCGTATCTCGCCGACGGCCGCCGGGTCGGACGGCACCCGCCACTCGGCGATGCGGTCGGCGCCGAGCGCGCGGGTGCCCGCGACGATCAGAGCGATGTCGTCGCTGGGGCGGGGCGGCAGCAGGGCGTCCAGGGCGGCCTGGCAGGTGTCCTCCGGGGAGCGGTCGGCCCCGGTCAGGGCGGTCCGCAGGAGTTCGAGACCGACGTCGATGTCCCGTTCCCGGTCCTCGACGAGCCCGTCCGTGTAGAGGACGAGCCTGCTGCCCTCCTCCAGCTTCAGTTCGGCCGTCTCGAAGGGGAGACCGCCGAGACCGAGCGGCGGCCCGGCGGGCACCTCGGGGAAGTCGACACTGCCGTCCGGGCGGACCACCGCGGGCGGCGGGTGGCCGGCCCGGGCCACGATGCACTGCCGGGTGGTCGGGTCGTAGACGGCGTACAGGCAGGTGGCACCGGTGATCGCGGCGCTGCCGTCCTCCGTCGCCTCGTCCTGGTCGATCCGGCCGACCAGTTCGTCGAGAAGCCCCAGCAGTTCGTCGGGCGGCAGATCGAGCGCGGAGAAGTTGTGCACCGCCGTGCGCAGCCGCCCCATGGTGGCCGCCGCGTGCAGGCCGTGGCCCACCACGTCGCCGACGACCAGCGCGACCCGGGCGCCCGACAGCGGCAGCACGTCGAACCAGTCGCCGCCCACCCCCGCCTGTGCGGGAAGGTAGCGGTAGGAGATGTCCAGGGCACTCTGCTCGGGCAGATTGCGGGGCAGCAGGCTGCGCTGGAGGGTCTCGGCCATGGTGTGCTCGCGGGTGTAGCGGCGCGCGTTGTCGATGGAGACCGCGGCCCGCGCGACCAGCTCCTCGGCGAGGGCCAGCTCCTCCTCGTCGAACGGCTCGGGCTTCTCGGAGCGCCAGAAGTTCGCCACCCCCATCACCAGGTTCCCCGCCCGCAGGGGGACCGTGATCAGCGAGTGGATCCCGTACTCCACGACCTGCGCGGTGCGCTCCTGGTCCTGGGCGAGCCAGCCGTGCGCCTCCTTCAGCGCGGGCGCGACCACGGCCTCGCCGGTGCCGAGGCTCTGCGCCTGCGGGGTGGAGGCGATGAACCCGATCCGCTCACCCACCGCGTACAGGGGAACGTCCTTGCGGATCCCGCTCAGCGCCGTACGGCGCAGTGAGGTGCCCGCGTCCGGTTCCTCGCCGCTCAGCACCGCCGCGGCCAGATCCACCGTGACGAAGTCCGCGAACCGCGGGACGGCGACCTCCGCCAGTTCCTCGGCGGTCCGGGTCACGTCCAGGGTCGTACCGATGCCCACCCCGGCGTCGTACAGGAGCTTGAGGTGTTCCCGGGCCACCTCGGCCCTGCCGGACAGGGCGCGCAGCTCGGTCGAGTCGCGGAGCGTGGCGACACTGCCCGCGGGGCCGCCCTTGAGGTCCGTGGGCCGCTGGTTGATGGCCAGCAGCCGGTCTCCGACCAGGCGCACCTCGTCGCTGACGACGTGTCCCGAGGCCAGCAGGGCGCCGGTGCCGGCGTCCAGGCCGAGTTCGAGGACATGACGGCCCTCGGCGTCCTCCGGGAGGTCCAGCAGGCGGTGTGCCTCGTCGTTGGCGAGCAGCAGCGTGCCCTCGCCGCCGACGATGAGCACTCCCTCCCGGACGGCGTGCAGCACCGCGTCGTGGTGCTCGTACATCCGGGTCATCTCGAACGGTCCGAGGCCGTGGGTCTGGCGCAGCAGCCGTCTGCTCACCAGGGCCGTGCCGCCCAGCGCCAGTGCCAGGGCCGCCGCCGCGGCGGTCAGCAGCAGGGGCATCTGGCGGTCCCCGACCCCTCCCACGTTCTCGGTCGTGATGCCCGCCGAGACCAGGCCCACGACCGTGCCGTCGTCGGCCTTGATCGGCACCACGGCCTGCACCAGCGGCCCGAGGGTGCCGGTGATCTCCTCGGTGAAGGATGTGCCCGCCAGCGCGGGAGCGAGGGTTCCGACGAACTTCTTGCCGATCCGGTCCGGCTTGGGGTGGGTGTAGCGGATGCCGTCGGTGTTCATCACCACGACGAAGTCGACCTTGGACCCCACGCGGGCCGCCTCGGCGCGCGGCTGGAGCACGGCCGTGGGATCGGGGGCGCTCAGCGCCTCGCGGGTGCCCGGAGCGTTGGCGAACGTCTCGGCGACGGCCAGGGAACGGTTCCGCGCCTCAGTCGTGCTGTCGTGGCGCACCTGCAGGACCAGGGCACCGGCCGCGGCCACGACCAGCAGCAGCACGATGGCCACCTGCAGCAGGAAGACCTGGCTCGCGACGCTGCGTCCGCCCAGCCCCGACCGCGCGCCCGCGGACCCGGGCGGGTGCCCGCCGTCCTGCGCTCCCTGCCGACCGGCCGGCCGGTGGGGCACCTGTGGTGTCCGCCGCCCGTGTGTTCGGACGGGGCGGTCACGCCTGCGTCGCGCGCGCAGGCCGCTGGGGCGGGAGGTCGACCGGGCCCGGGATCGACCCAAGAATCGGACCATATGCTCATGTCTACACTGCCGGGGGCCAGGAGGCGAGGGGCGCCCCTGGTGCGGCGCGTGAAGGTCCGGCCCAGGTGGCCCAGACCTCTGGCACAAACGGGGCACTCAGGGCAGCGGCTCGGCGGACGGCGCGAGCGGTGACTGATGGCCGCCGCTGGCGAGCATCCGCACCTCTCCCGTCCGGCTGATCTCGGCGCGCAGGATGCCGGTGGGGTCGCAGTAGACCGGGTTGCCGCCCGGCCCGAGGGAGGTGGTCCGTTCCACGACCACCTCGTCCGTGACGGCCTCGCCGCCCGATCGCCCATGGGTGAAGGTCAGCCGGTAGCGGTCCGGGGTTTGCATGACGGCCTCCGTGCACGCGCTAGCCGCAGATCCGGGTAAATGCGTCCACTTCCATCATGCGTCCGGATGCCGCCGCAGGCAGAGCGCCCGCGACCCGGGTGCTCGCCCCCTTTCGCTTTGAGGGGCGCGGGGAACCGCGCGATCAGCCCCGCCGGGCCGCAGGCGAAAGGCTTCGCCGAGCCGTTCCGCGTCGGGGACGGCGATCGTGCTGCTCGACATCGCCGTGTCGGACGGCGATCGTGCTGCCCGGCATCGCCGCGTCGGACGACGGCCGCGCTGCTACGCACCTGCCGGCACCGCCCACCCCGCAGCGGCCCGTGCGCCTGCCCGATCACACCCGTTCGACGGGCGCGGCGGTCGGTGCGGGCGCGGCCGTGCCAACAGGGGCGTACGCCGCGCAAGGTGATGGCATATTTCTTCCGTGGCCGACGGAAAAGCGGGCCAGGAGCGGCGACTTGACCGGAGCAAACCGGTGGAAACGCCCTCAGTCGCGCCCTCGCGGAGCGCATCAGAGTGCCCTTCCCCAACCAGACCGCAGGAAAACGTGATTGCCCGGACACGGGTCTCGCAAACGTCTGGTTCATGAGAGGTTTCTATGAATCCGAGATGTGTCTGAACACTCGGAGCTTCATCTCCGTATGAAGCGGGGGATTGCCATGCCCGCCGGCAACGAAGCGTAGGAGTAGATCCTTGGGACGCAACACGCGCAGACGCCCAACAGGCGCACGACGCGCGACCATCGGGGCGGTCGCGCTGATGCTGGGAGGAGGCGGACTGGTAGCGGCGAACGTCTACGCCACTGCCTCCGAGAGCACCTCGGGCCAGACCGACCAGGTCCTTGCCTCGGGTGCCGCCACGATCGACTGCCCGGATGTGGGCAGTGAGCTGGCCGCGGTGCCGGACGGGTCCAAGACGGAGGTCGACAAGCAACTCGCCCTCCTGGACAAGCAGATCGCCGAGGCCTATCAGCGGCTGCAGAGCTCCGCCGACGCGATCAAGCAGGACGCGGCCTTCGCGCAGAACTCGATCATGAATCCGCTCAAGGACAAGCGAGCGGCGACCATCGAGCGCATCGTGGCGGCCATCGACGCCGTGGGCGACCGCCCCGAGGGGCTGGACGCCTTCGCGCCCTGCATACTTCGCGCCTCCGGCAACCAGGACAAGCCGGAGAACGGGCAGGACGGCCAGGAGAACGGCGACGGCCAGGGCGACAACGCCGAGGACGGCGCGGGCCAGGACGGCCAGGACCAGAATCAGGGCGACGGTCAGGACCAGGGCCAGGAACAGGGTGGCGAGCAGGGGCAGGGCGAACAGCCTCCCGGCAACGGCGGCCAGGCCGGAAACGGCCCCGTGGCAGCCGACTTCGTGGACATCTCCACCGTCCAGCCGAACGTGTCGAAGCCGGCCGCCCAGGGCAACGCCTCCAAGGGCTCGTTCGTCACCAAGTGCGGTACGAACGAGAACGGGCTGTTCAACTCCGACAACGTGATCGTGGCTCCCGGTGTCAGCAACGGCGCCCACCACTTCCACGACTACGTCGGCAACCAGTCCAACGACGCCTTCGCGAGCGACGAGGACCTGGCGAACGCCGAGACGTCCTGCGAGGACCAGGGCGACAAGTCCTCGTACTTCTGGCCCGTGCTGCGTCTGCAGAACGGTGCCGACGAGAAGGACGCCGCCTCTCCGGGCGGTGGCATCGAGGGCAACGCAGGCGAGATCGTCAGGCCCAAGGCGGCCACGATGTCGTTCGAGGGCAGCCCGCGCGGCGAGGTCACGGCCATGCCGAAGCTGCTCCGCATCATCACCGGCGACGCCAAGGCGTTCGTCAACGGCCCCACCAACGCCAACGCGTCGTGGAGCTGCACAGGCTTCGAGGACCGGCAGCTGAAGGACAAGTACCCCCTCTGCCCTCAGGGCAGTGACGTGGTCCGCACCTTCAGGTTCCAGAGCTGCTGGGACGGCCGGAACATCGACAGCGCCAACCACCGCACGCACGTGGCTTTCGCGGCCGCCGACGGCAGCTGCGCGAACGACTTCAAGGCCATTCCGCAGCTGGTGCAGCGCATCGTCTACGACGTCGACGCGCCCAGCGTGGCCGACGGCGGCAAGTCGAAGCCGTTCTTCGCGGTGGACTCCTTCCCCGAGCAGCTGCACAAGCCGGTCACCGACCACGGCGACTTCATCAACGTCTTCGACGAGGCGCTGATGAAGGACATGGTGGACTGCATCAACGAGGGCCGTAAGTGCGACGGCGCCGACGACGGCGGCGGCGGTAACGGCGGCGGCGGTAACGGTGGCGGTAATGGCGGCGGCGGTGGCGGCGAGGAGCCGACCGACCCGCCGGCGACCACTCCCGCCCCCGACCCGACCGAGGGCAACGAGCAGCCGGGCGACGACGAGCCCGGCAACGAGCAGCCCGGTACCGAGCAGCCCGGCGACGACGAGCCCGGGGACAACGGTCAGAGCGAGACCCCCGCGGACAACGGCGGCAAGAACACCGCCAAGCCCTCGGCCGGCAACACCGAGGCCGCGGGCGGCGCCGACAAGGGCAAGGACGACCAGGTCAAGGGCGATCAGGGCAAGGGGAACGCCGAGCCCAAGGCGGACACGTCACCGTCGGCGACCCAGAGCGAGGCAGCCGGCTCCACGGGCGGCGCGGACGCGGGCAGTGCCGTACCCGGCCCCGAACCCGAGGACGCGGGCGGCGTGGCCGCCCCGCAGACGGTGACGGGCGGACTCGCGGAAACCGGTACGAGCCTGTGGCCGGCGGCGGCCGGAGGACTGCTGGTGATCGCCGGCTTCGTCCTCCTGCGCCGGATCAGCAGCAGGTCGAGGTAGCGGCACCGCCGTACACACCTCACGGAGGGCGGTCGGACCTGCGCAGGCAGGCCCGGCCGCCCTTCCCGCGTGCGGGCCGTGAACAGCAGGAGGCCCCGGCTGGACGGGGGAGACCAACCGGGGCCGTGTGCGGTGTCCGCGGAGGGCGGTCGCCTCTCGGCGAACGGCTCCATGGGGCTTCAGCCGAACGATCTTCCCCATGGGCTTTGGGTGAGGCCCGGGGACACTGTCCCCTCCGCGGCCACGTAGAGAAGAACGGCGGACCGCTCCCGCTTGTTCCGTGCCCGGAGCCGTGCGCTCCGTGAGCTGCGGCACAACGCGGTGACGAGTGACTGGATCAAGACCTTCCCGAAGGGCGCAGAAGCGTGGACTTCACGGGTTCGGGGAAGGGACGGCGCTCGCCACGTATCGCGTCCGGCCGAAGAACACCCCCTGCGAGCAGGGGCGATGCCGGCCGAGGACGGCGACCGTGCCGGGCGGCCCGGCGGGCGCGGCGGCCGGCCGGCGTTCCGCTGCCGGACCGGAGGGGGCTGCGAGCGCAAGGGATGCGCCAGGACCAGACCAGTGCAAGTCGGGTTTGTTCGGTATTTCTGATCGCTGCCTTCCGCGTACTTCTTCCCGCTCGGTGTGGCCGACTCGGCTTTGGTTTGACATATTTGCCTACCTAGCTGGGCGCGCTGGAGCCCGTGCTGAGGTTCGCGGGGAGAGCAGTGCGCACAGGCAAAGCCAGAGAGATGCGGAATCTGATCGGTCAGCTGGTCGACGGGCTGACACTGCCCGTGCCCACGGATCCCGACGTCCTGTTCGCCGCGCTGGTCACGACCGTGAGCGAGCTGAGAGGCCGTGAGGTCCGGCTCGTGAAGGAGGAGTTCCCGCACCAGACCGCCAGCGGCCTGTGGCTCGACCTCCCCGCCTACGACCTCATCGTGGTGGACAAGCGGGCGACGCCGCTGCACCAGCTGGCGATCTTCTTCCACGAGGTGTGGCACATGCTCAAGGGGGACTGCGGCAATCACGTCGTGGGCAAGGCGGTGGCGGCCCACATGGTCTCGACCGGCGCCGAACTCCCCGAACTGCAGGAGCCGGTACGCAAGGTGGCCGCCCGCACCGAGTTCGACCGGCGCGAGGAGGCGGACGCCGAGCGGTTCGGACTGCTGGCGGTCACCCGCTTCCGTGTCTGGCTGGAGGGCGGACCCGACAGCGCGGCCATGGACCGGGGCAGGATCGCCGGCCGGATCGGTGCGTCACTGGGACAGCGACGGCCACAGGTCTGAGCGGTGGACTCCTCGGACTACTACATACCGGCCGTCGCCACGCTGCTCGGCCTGGCCGTCAAACTGCCGGGCCTGATCAAGGACTGGCGCGACCCGCTCGTCCGGTCCGTCTGCCTCGTGATCGCTCTCGGCGGCGCGGGCTTCTTCTTCGCCGCGCCTCCCACGATCACCGCCGTCAACGACGCCACCGGCACGGCCAACTTCTCCAGCCCGCTGGTGTACTGCATCATCAGCGCCTTCAGCGCCGCCTGTCTGCTGCTCATCGTCCACTGGCGCGGGGGCCCGCCCGAGCACGTACGCAGTGTCGCGCGGCGCTGGCAGGCCGGGTACGCGCTGGTCGTCGTCACGCTGGTCGTCCTCTTCGCCCTCGGTGACGCCCCGGTGGACCGGCACACGGACTTCGACACCTACTACGCGACGACCCCGTTCATCCGCGAGATGATCGTGCTCTACCTGGCCGCCCACATGACCGCCGCGCTCGTCACGACGGTGCTGTGCTGGCGCTGGGCGCTCCAGGTGAGCGGCTGGCTGCGGGCCGGTCTGTGGATCCTCGTCCTCGGCTGGCTGCTGAACCTGGCCTTCAGCGGCCTCAAACTGGCCGCGGTGGCCGCACGCTGGGCCGGTCAGGACTGGGGAGCCCTCAGTACGACCCTGGCGCCACTGCTCTCCGCGCTGTCCGCGCCGTGCGCCACCGTCGGATTCCTGATGCCCCTCGTGGGTCCCTGGGCGGTCTCCAACTGGCGGGCGGCGAAGACCCACCGCAAGCTCCGCTCCCTGTGGCGCGAACTCGGACGCGCCTCGCCCCGTACACCGCTCGCCGGCCCCATCCCGTGGTACTCCTCGCCCCAGGTCCGCCTCACCCAGCGCGAGGCGGGCATCCAGGACGGGCTGAGCCTCGTGGCGCCGTGGTTCGACACCGGGGTCCGTACGCGCGCGCGGGCCGCGGCGGTCGCCGCGGGCCACACCGACGACGAGGCCGCCCGGATCGGTCATGCGGCGATGGTCGCCGCCGCGGTCCGCGCGGCCGTCCGGGGCCTGCCCGCCGGCTCCCGTGTCCTGCCCGACCACTCCGAGATCAGCGAGGTGCGTACCGCACCCGTGGGCGTGTCGGTCGCGCTGCGGTCGTCCCCGATCGTCGCGGCGGCCCGGGAGAGCGGTACCGCCGTCCCGGCCGCGGACGGCGAGAAGTCCCCCACATGAACCTCTCGAACCACTCGAACCCCGTGATCGACAACCACCGCCGCACCGCCCCCAGTGGCCGCGGAAGGGTGGTGAAGTCGTGGACGTCGTCTTCTACATCCCCGGCGTGATCCTTCTCGTCACGGCCGTTCTCAACCTGCCGGCCATGCGGGGGGCCTGGCGCGACCCCCTGATGGCCGCGAGCATCTCGGTCCTGCTCATCGGCGCGCTCGTGTGCATGCTGTCCGCGCCGCCCACCATCGTCGTCGTCAACGGCCTCACCGGCATCGCCAACTTCTCCGCGCCGCTGGTCTACTCGGGGATGTCCGCGCTCAGCGCCTGCTACCTCGTCCTGATGATCGCCTGGAGGGGCGGAGAGCCCGGGCGCGTCGCCCGCGCGTCCCGCCTCGTGGTCGGCGTCTACGGGCTGGTGATCATCGGGATCGTCACGCTCTTCGCCCTCGCTGACGTACCCGTGGAACGGACCCGGGACCTGGACACGTACTACGCCAGGACGCCGTACATGCGCGAGATGATCCTGCTGTACCTGGTGGCCCACACGGCGGCGACCGCCGCCCTCGCGGGCATGTGCCTGGCCTGGCTGCGGAAGGTGCGGGACCTCACCCGCAAGGGCCTGACACTGATCGCCGTCGGCGTGCTCTTCGACCTGTCGTACCAGATCGCCAAGTACCTTGCCATCGGCGCCCGTTGGGGCGGCCTCGACTGGGACTTCCTCTCCACGAGCCTCTCACCGCCCCTCGTGGCGGTCGCGGGCGTCACCGTCGCCGCCGGTTTCGCGCTGCCGCGCGTCGGCCCCTCCACCGCGGACAACTTCCGTGCCTGGCGGCGGTGCCGGCTCCTGAGGCCGCTCTGGCTCGAACTGCGCGACCTGCGGGCACCGGTGGCCGACACCCACTGGTGGGATCTTCCCGTGGTACGCCTGGTCCAGCAGGAGATCACGATCCTGGACGGAGTCCTGGTCTGCTCGCCCTACCTCGACAACGAGGTCCACAGGGCGGTGGCGCTGGATCACGCGGAGATCGTGGCCGAGGCGGCCATGCTCGCGGCGGCCAGGGTGCATGTCTCCGTGGGCCCCGACGCCGAACTTCCCTCGGACGTGGGCCGGTTGCGGTCCGTGGCGCAGCCCCAGCTGATGGTGCAGCTGGCCCGTGCCCTGTCGTCCTCGCCCGTCGTCGCCGAGGCCCGGCTGCGGGCGGCGCGGCAGTGGACGGCTTGGCACAAGGCACGCCACGGCCACGACGGTCACGCGCACGACCCTGCCGGTGACCGTGACCGTGACCGTGACCGTGACCGCGATCACGACCACGACCGCGACAGGGCCTGACGGGTCCGAGGCGGTGGGCCGGCCCGCTCATGGTTCGATCAACGGGCGGCCGGACCGGGGGAGATCCCGGTTCCCGCGCTCCGCACAGCGATCACCCATCACCGCGCGCCCCGCGTGCCGCAGTCATGCGCCGACGCCGGTCAACAGAGAGGGCCCACACCCATGTCCGACACGAAGTCCACCCCCCGGCGCCGCGCGATCGTCGTCGGAGGGGGCATGACGGGCATGCTCGCCGCGTCGGTGCTCGCCGGCCACGCGGACGTCACGATCATCGAACGGGACCTCCTGCCGGACGGCCCACGGCCACGCAAGGGCCTGCCACAGGCCCGGCACGCACACGTCCTGTGGTCCGGTGGGGTCAAGGCACTTGAGGACCTGCTGCCGGGAGTCGTCGGCCGGCTCGTCGACCGTGGCGCCCGCAGGACACCCGTCATGGCCGACCTGGTGTCCAAGGCCCCCTCGGGGCAGTGGTTCCGCCGCTTCACCCACGGCAGCCACGTCAGCCTTCTGTGCAGCCGCGATCTGCTGGACGCGGTGATCCGCGAGCGCGTGCTGGCGGACGACCGCGTCACCCTGCGCCAGGAGACCGAACTGCTCTCCCTGGAAGGGGGCACCCGCCGGGTGTCCGGTGTACGAATACGTTCGGCGGACACCGAGAGCACGCTCCGGGCCGATCTGGTGATCGACGCCAGTGGCCGGGGCAGCCGGGCCCCCCAGTGGCTGCGGGACCTGGGGCTCCCGCCGGTGCCGGAACGCACGGTCGACGCCGGTTTCGGGTACGCCAGCCGGATCTACCGTGCCCCCGGCACGACCGCCGACGGCTTCCCGATCGTCAACGTCCAGGCCGACCCCCGCCAACACCCCGGCAGGGGCGGCATCATCACCCCCATCGAGGGCGGCCGTTGGCTGGTCACGCTCGCCGGAACCAGGGGAGGCCGGCCGAGCGCCGACAACGAGCAGTTCGTGCCCTTCGCGCTCGGTCTGCCGCACCCCGTCATCGGTGAACTCCTCGCCGACGCCGAGCCCGAGACGGACGTCGTCACCACCCGCAGCACGGCCAACCGGCGGCGCTACTACGAGAAGGCCGCGCGCTGGCCCGACGGCTTCGCCGTGCTCGGTGAGGCGGTCGCCGGCTACAACCCCGTCTACGGCCACGGGCTCAGCGCCGCCGCGCAGAGCGTCGTCGCACTGCGCCGCATCCTGGAACGCCAGGACCTCCGCGCGCCCGGCACGGCCCGGCGCATCCAGAGGAGCGCGGCGCGTCCCGTCGACAACGCCTGGAGTCTGGCCGTGGGCCAGGACGTGTTCTACCCGGGGGCCGGCGACGAGCCACCCACCCGGCTCGAAAGGGCCCTGGCCGCCTTCGTGGACAGGGCGGTCGACGCCGGATCGCGAAACCCTCGAGCCCTGCGCATCCTGCTGGACGTGATGAGCATGGAGAAGCCGCCCTCCCGGCTCCTCATGCCCGACATGCTCGCCCTGGTCTGCCTCGGCCGTAAGAAACCGCACCTCGCGGGCCCGCCGCTGACGGACCACGAGCGCGGGGCCGCCACCGCCTCCTGAGCCCCGTCCCCTGAGCCCCGCCTCCTGAATCCCGCCTCCTGGACCCCACGCCCGTCCGTCGTCACTCCCTTGACTGGTGACGACCCCTCTGGGAGGATCATCACCAGTCAGACAGGTGACGCCGCATGGGTGGCGTCGAGCGGTTCTGGGACGTGGGAGGCCGGGATGGCGCAGGACGAGAAGGTTCGGGTTCCGGATGCCGCCGAGGCGGCACGCCGTGCGCGCTTCGGTTCGCTGCCGGAGCGGGTCCGTCTCGCGGACACCGTCGAGGAGAAGCCGGCCACGGTCGTGGATCCCGCGCGGAACGCGTACAACGACGACGAGTGGCTCGTACGGACATGCATCTGAGATCCGCGCGTCCATGAGCGCCGGGGTGTCCGTGGGCGCGGGCGCGGACGGCGGTGGGTGTGAGCCTCAGCGGGCGTGGGTGCCGGTCTGCGCGGCAGGCGCCCGCGCCTCCTTCTTGCGTGCGCGGTACGCTGCCGCCTTGAGCTTGTTCCCGCAGGACTCCATGCCGCACCACTGCCGGCGCATCCCGCGGGACCGGTCGATGTAGACGCGGGTGCACTCGGGATTGCCGCACTCCTTGAGTAGCGGTACGTCCGGACCGCTGAGCACCTCGACGGCGTGCCGCGCCACCGTGGACAGTGCTTCCTCCGCTGTGGCGTCCGTCCGCCGCCCCGCCGCGGTGAGCTGCGGTGTCGCCGGGGGCCTGCGCGCCGCGCCGTTCACCGTGGCGAGCGCCTCGCCGTCGTAGGGCTCTCCGAGGCGCCGGGCGGTGACCAGCCCGTAGACGGCCTCCCGTACGGCGACCGCCCGCGCGAGGTCGGTGTCCCCGCCGGGGGAGACGGTGTCGACGACCCCCGCCTCCAGGTACCAGGCGTCCAGCCGCTCCGGTGACGTGAACATCTCGAAGCGCAGGGTGCGGCGGGCGCGGAGGGTCGCGGCGAAGTCCAGGGCCGGGTTTCCGCACACGAAGACATGATCCACATTCACGTCACCATCCTGACAGGTGACGATTAGGTGTGCAAGGTCCGCTCGCGGGGTGCGCCCGCAGGTCCGGTCGCAGGAGCCGGCCGTGCGGTCCGGAGGAGCCGGCCGTGCGGTCCGGGCGTGTCGTCCCACGGGGCCAGGCGTGACCCTTGACTTCCCAAGACCCCCGCGCCACATTCCTGACTCCGCATCAGAACCGGGGACGCCGGACGCCCGTGGCCCCCCGGGGCACAGCACGCTCTCTCCCGCCTCACACCACCCCATCCCCTCACATCCCCTTCCTTCGTCGTCCGGTTGGAGCGCCCTGTCATGGCCACAAGCGCGGACCCCGCAAGACGCACGAACGACCCTTGCCCCTCCTCTCCCTCCGGTCCCTCCGGCCCGTCGAGGCGCCGGGTGCTCGGTGCGGCGACCGGCACGGGCCTCGCGCTCGCCGCCGGACTCCCCGGTACGGCCCGGGCGGCCGACCTCCCCCTGCTCGGCACGTACGACGTCGTCGTGATCGGGTCGGGCGCGGCGGGGATGACCGCCGCGCTGACGGCCGCGAAACAGGGCCTGAGCTGCGTCGTCGTGGAGAAGGCAGCCACCTTCGGCGGTTCCGCGGCCCGCTCGGGCGCCGGGATCTGGATTCCGAACAACCCGGTGATCCTGGCTGCGGGCGTCCCCGACACCCCGGCGAAGGCGGCGAGCTATCTGGCGGCCGTGGTCGGCCCCGACGTCTCCGCGGACCGCAGACAGGCCTTCCTCGGGCAGGGGCCCGCCATGATCTCCTTCGTCATGGCCAACAGTCCGTTGCGGTTCCGCTTCATGGAGGGCTACAGCGACTACTACCCGGAACTGCCCGGCGGTCTGCCGGGCGGCCGTTCCATCGAACCCGCCCAGCTCGACGGGAACATCCTCGGGGCGGAACTCGCCCGGCTGAATCCCCCGTACCTCCCGGTGCCCAGCGGCATGGTCGTCTTCAGCGCCGACTACAAATGGCTCGCCCTCTCCGCGGTCAGCACGAAGGGCGCCGCCGTCGCCACCGAGTGCCTGGCCCGCGGGACCAGGGCCGCGCTCCTCGGCCAGAAGCCCCTCACCATGGGCCAGTCACTGGCGGCCGGGCTGCGCGCCGGACTGCTCGCGGCCCAGGTGCCGGTGTGGCTGAACACCCCGCTCACCGAGCTGTACACGGAGAACGGCACCACCGCGGGAGCCGTGGTGACCAGGAACGGCGCGCCCGGTCTCGTCAGGGCACGCCGTGGAGTCGTCGTCGGCTCGGGCGGCTTCGAGCACAACGCGGCCATGCGCGCCCAGTACCAGCGCCGGCCCATCGGCACCGAGTGGACGGTCGGCGCGAAGGAGAACACGGGTGACGGCATCCGGGCCGGCCAACAGGCCGGCGGCGCCCTCGACCTGATGGACGACGCCTGGTGGGGCCCGGCCATCCCGCTGCCCGGCCAGCCGTACTTCTGCCTCGCCGAACGCACCCTGCCCGGCGGACTCCTCGTCAACGCCGCCGGAGCGCGCTTCGTGAACGAGGCGGCCCCCTACAGCGATGTCGTGCACACCATGTACGACAAGAACGCGAGCGCCCCGCACATCCCGGCCTGGCTGATCGTCGACCAGAACTACCGCAACCGCTACCTCTTCAGGGACATCGCCCCGACCTTCGTCCTCCCCGACGCGTGGTACGAGTCCGGCGCCGCCCACAAGGCCTGGACGCTGGATGCCCTGGCTCAGGGGATCGGCGTGCCGGCCGCCGCGCTGCGGGCCACCGTCAACCGCTTCAACAGCCTTGCGCAGAGCGGCACCGACCCCGACTTCCACCGCGGCGACAGTGTCTACGACCACTACTACACCGACCCCGCGATCCTCCCGAACTCCTGCCTGGCGCCGCTGTGGCTGGCCCCCTACTACGCCTTCAAGATCGTCCCGGGCGACCTGGGCACCAAGGGGGGCCTGCGCACGGACGCCCGCGCGCGCGTGCTGCGCCCGGACGGATCCGTCGTCCCCGGCCTGTACGCCGCCGGGAACGCCAGCGCGGCGGTCATGGGACACAGTTACGCGGGCGCGGGCTCGACGATCGGACCGGCGATGACGTTCGGCTACATCGCCGCCCGGGACATCGCGGCGACCGCCGGAGCCTGAAACCGGGCGGGAGGCCGGTGCTCGCCGACGGGAGGCCGACCGGCGGAACTCGGTTGTGGGAGCGCTCCCGCGCGCGTCAGGATGCTCGCCATGCGCCCACAGCCGAGCATCCGCCCCTACCGACCCGCCGACCGTGCCGCCGTCGCCGACATCTGTGTGCGAACCGCCCTCGACGGAGGGGATTCGCGGGAGCGTTATCCCGACGAGGAGTTGATGCCGTCCCTCTTCGCCGCGCCCTACTGCCACCTGGAGCCGGAACTCGCCTTCGTCCTGGACGACGGATCGGGTCGCGCGGCCGGCTACATCGTGGGCACCGCCGACACGGAACGGTTCGTCGAGAACTTCCGCGCGACCTGGATCCCGCGCGTCGCCGGACGCTATCCCGAGCCCACCGCGGAACCTCGGACACCCGGCGAGGAGATGATCGTTCTCCTGCACACTCCCGAGCGGATGATCCTGCCCGACCTGGCCGCGTATCCCGCACATCTGCACATAGACCTCCTGCCGGACTGGCAGCGGCAGGGCTTCGGGCGGGGACTGATGAGGACGTTCCTCGCCGCCCTGCACGACCGTGGCGTCCCGGCGGTCCATCTGGGCATGGTCACCGCCAATGCCGCCGCGCGCGCCTTCTACGACCGTCTCGGCTTCCACGAGATCCCCGTACCCGACCCCGGCCCCCTCACCTACCTCGGCAGGCCGACGGCCGCGGGCACTCCGTGAGGGCACGGCCGCCCGGGGGAAGGCCTGTCGTACCCGTCCTCTAAGCTCCCGCGCATGAGCAACGGGGACTCCGGCAGACGGGTCATCGACGGGCGGTTCCGGCTGGAGGCACGGCTCGGCGGTGGTGGGATGGGCACGGTCTGGCGGGCCACGGACCTGGCCCTGCACCGGAACGTGGCCGTCAAGGAGGTCAGGCCCCCGGACATCGACCTCGCCGAGTACGACCCGGAGGGCGCGCGGCTGCTGCGGGAACGGGTGCTGCGCGAGGCCAGGGCACTCGCGAGGATCGACCACCCGAACGTCGTGACGATCCATCACATCGTCGACGGCGGCGAGGGAACGTATCCGTGGATCGTGATGGAACTGGTCGGCGGCGGCTCGCTCGCGGACCGGCTTGAGCGGGGCCCGACGGACCCCGTGGAGACGGCGCGGATCGGGCGGGAGGTACTGGCCGCGCTGCGGGCCGCGCACGACGCCGGCATCCAGCACCGGGACGTCAAGCCCGCCAACGTCCTGCTGCGCCCGGACGGCCGCCCCGTCCTCACGGACTTCGGGATCGCGGCGATCCGTGAGTCGACGGCCCTGACCGCCACCGGCTCGATCATCGGCACGCCCGACTACATGGCACCCGAGCGCATCGCGGGCGACGACGGCGGGCCGGCGTCGGACCTGTGGTCGCTGGCGATGATGCTGTACGCCGCCGTCGAGGGCCACCATCCGCTGCGCAGGGGCACGACGATGGCCACCCTCGCGGCCGTCCTGTACGAGGACGTTCCGCCGCCCCGCAGGGCGGGCCCGCTGACGGACGCGCTGATGCGTGTGCTGGTGCGGGACCCGGAGGCACGCCCGGACGCCGGGACGTTCGAGCGCCTGCTGACAGCTGTGAGCGCGGGTACGAGCGTGGGCGTGGCCGCCGCCATGAGCGAGGACGTGGCCGACGCCGTACCCGAGGACCGTGCGGAACCCACTTCCTACCGGCTCACCCCTCCGCGGGACGCCGTGCCCCGGCCGACCGGCCCGGCGCCGGCACGACCCGCTCGGCGGGGACGCCGGGCCGCGGTCGCCCTGTCCGCCGTCGGAACGGTGCTGGTGGGCGTGCTGGCGTGGACACTGCTGTCCGACGGAGAGGGCTCGGGATCGTCGGCCTCGGGCGATTCCACGAGCGGAGCGACGGCGAATCCGTCGGCCGGCACCTCGTCGAAGGACAGGACCGGTACGGCCGACAAGAGCCCCACGCCCCGGCGCACGGAACAGAAGACGCCCACCGACCTGCTGACGCCGGACGGCATCCGTACCGCGTTCGAGGCCCTGGAGAAGGAGACGGGCCGCGACCGGTACGGCACCCTGACGGTCTATCCCGACTACGTCTCCGCGCAGGTGATGGTCGAGGGCAGCCGGACCAGTTACGAGCAGTACACCTACTACGTGGGCCGGGGCGTCCAGGAGAGCCCGATCAAGGCGCAACTGGCCGGTGGGGCCCAGCCGATGACCCTGGACGGCCTCGACTGGGACAGGCTCCCCGCCCTGCTCGCCGAGGCGGAGAAGAAGCTGGACGTCGACGACGCGACGACCCGCTACCTGGTGGTCAAGTCACCGAACAGCCTGTTCGACCGGGCCGCCGAGATGTTGGTCTACCTCGCCGACGAGCACAACAGGAGCGGCTATCTGCAGGCCGACGCCCGCGGCAGGGTGACCAGGGTGACACCCGCCGACTGACGCCGCTCAGGTGTCGGCCGGCACCGGGGGAGCGGACTGCCGCGAGGTCAGCGCGGCCAGCTCCTCCGCGGTGCGCGGGCCGGTGGACGGCGAGGTCAACAGGCCCTGCGTACGCAGCAGTTCGGCCACCGCGATCCCCCAGGGCAGCCGTAGCCCCGCCTGCTCCAGGAGATCCGTACGGGCCAGGGTCGCGTCCGCGGGGCCGGTGACCGCTCCGGACGGGGTGAGGAGTGCTGCGTCGTCGGCCCAGCGCAGGGCGAGGTCCACGTCGTGCGTCGCCATCACCACGGTGGTGCCGCTCGCCCGCAGCCCGTCGAGGGTCGCGATCAGCCGCTCCTGGCCGTCCGGGTCCAGCCCCGCCGTCGGTTCGTCGAGGATCAGGACACGCGGCCGCATCGCCACGGCACCCGCGATCGCCGTCCGCTTGCGCTGACCGTAGGAGAGCAGATGGGTCGGCCGCTCTGCCAGGGCCGAGATGTCCAGCGCGGCGAGCGCCTCGTCCACCCGGGCCCGTACCTCGGTGTCGGGCAGGCCGAGGTTCAGCGGTCCGAACGACACGTCCTGGAAGACGGACGCGGCGAACAACTGGTCGTCCGGGTCCTGGACCACCAGCTGGACGGTCGTGCGCAGCAGGGTCAGGCCCTTGCGGTCGTACCGGACCGGCCGGTCCTCCACGGTCAACTGACCGCTGTGCGGGCGCAGTCCGCCGCTGAGCAGCCGCATCAGGGTGGTCTTGCCACTGCCGTTGCGGCCGAGCAGGGCGAGCGCCCGCCCGGCGCGCACCTCGAAGTCGAGGCCGCTGAGCACGGTGGGACCGTCCTCGTACGCGTAGGACGCGCCCCGCAGGGCGACCAGCACGGGCTCGCTCATCGCAGCGGCCTTTCCAGTACGAAGGTGAGTGCGGCCACCACCGTGAGCAGCGCGACACTGGCGAGGGTGAAGCGCGCGGAGATCCGGGCCTCCGGGACCAGGACGCGCAGGGTGCCGTCGTAGCCGCGGCCCGCGAGTCCGGCCTGCAGCCGGGTCGCCCGGTCGAAGGCCCGCACGAAAGCCGTGGCACCGAGCCCGGCCAGCGAACGCCAGGTGGCGGCCCGCGTGGTGTGCCCGAGCCGGGCGGCCTGCGCCTCCCTGATCCGGCGCACCGAGTCGAGGAGCAGGAAGCTCATCCGGTACGTCACCAGGGCCACGTCGACGACCGGCGCGGGCACCCCGGCGTTGACCAGCCGTGGCAGCAGGTCGGACAGGGGAGTGGTGAACGCGAACAGGAGCACGCCGAGGGAGGCGGCCGAGGTACGCAGCAGGAGTTCCCCGGCGCGTACCGGACCACCCTCCGCCAGGGTCACGAACCCGTCCGGGCCGCCGACCTGGAGCAGCAGGGGCAGCGCACCGGTCACGCAGAAGCCCAGCGGCACCCGGTAGGCGCGCCAGAGCCGCCGGGCGGGTACCGCGGCCGGGCCCAGCAGCACAGTGAGGGCGGTCACCAGGACCAGGGCGGCGCCCGGCCAGGGCGGGAGGGAGATCGCGAGGACGGTCAGGCCGAGACCGAGCACGGCCTTGTCCACGGGATGGCGGCGGCGCCAGCGACTGCTGTGCGCCGCCGCGTCGATCGGCAGCACGAAGGTTCAGGCCCGTTCGGTCGGTCGGCTCGGCCCGGCCGCGGACGCACCGGCAGCGTCGGACGCCTTGTCCGTCGGTCCCTGGTCGTCCTCCCGCTGTGCCAGGACCCGCAGTTCGCCCTGGCGCCTGCCCCGGCGCAGGCCGAAGTAGTAGGCGAGGACGCCCGCGCCGAGGGCGGCCTGGAGGGCGAACAGCGCCGACTCGATCTCACCGGAGGGCGGCTCGTACAGGGGTGAGAACCACGGCTCGTAGTCCGGCTCGATCTCGGTGATCGCGGTCTCCGCCTCCGCGTCGGCGCCCGTGAACGGCTCCTTCTTGTGGTCGCCCATGCCGAAGACCAGCGGCAGGACGGCGAGCGCGGCCACCACGAGCAGCAGCAGGGCGTTGATCTTCGCGTTACGGCTCATCGGGCCACCGTCCCGGTCGTCTCGGGCGTCTCGTCGGTCTCGTGAGTCTCGTTCGGGCCGGACTTCCCGGTCCGGGTCCGCCTGCCGGTCAGGAACACACCGAGCCGGGTCAGTTCGCCCTTGCTCGACTGCACCAGCAGCCGCATCACGAGCACGGTGAGCAGGCCCTCGCTGACCGCGAGCGGGATCTGGGTGACGGCGAAGATCGAGCCGAACTTGCCGAGCGCGCCCAGGAATCCACTGCTCGGGTCGGGGAACGCGAGCGCCAGCTGCACGCTGGTGACGCAGTAGGTGGACAGGTCGGCGACGAACGCGGCGAAGAACACCGCGACCATCAGCGGCGCGTCGAACCGCCGGAACAGCCGGTACACCGCGTAGCCGGCCCACGGGCCGACGATCGCCATCGAGAAGACGTTGGCGCCCAGCGTGGTCAGTCCGCCGTGCGCGAGCAGCAGCGCCTGGAAGAGCAGGGTGATGGTGCCCAGGACCGCCATGATCGGTGGCCGGAACAGGATGGCGCCGAGGCCGGTGCCGGTGGGATGCGAACAGCTGCCGGTCACCGACGGCAGTTTCAGTGCGGAGAGAACGAAGGTGAAGGCCCCCGACGCGCCGATGAGGAGCGTGCTCTCGGGATGTTCTCTGACCTCACGGGTGAGCGACCGGACTCCGTGGACGACGAACGGCGCCGACGCGACGCCCCAGGCGACCGCGTGCGCCGGAGGAAGGAAACCCTCGGCTATGTGCATGGCTCAGCAGACCCTCTCCAGCACCTCGTGGATGGTTGACGTGCCTTGGCCGGTCTCCTGGCTTACGGGTAACACCACCCGTGCTCCGCCTTCCCGGGTCCGAGGACCCAGTGGCTGCCCGTGAGGGCCGGAGCCGGACTTCCCGATCACAGTGGCGAGGGCCGCACCGGCATCACACCGATTTCCCGAGCACCAAGGCGTCGTGACAGTAGTGCGCGTACAGGGGTGGTGACAAGCGGCCCTCGGGGGGCGTGAGAGTGGTCACGCGGCGCGCGCCGGTCCTCCCGGTGGGAACGGAGCGCCTGTTCAGCCGCCCTGCACATGGGCCAGGAGTTCCCGCAGCCGCCGGGTCGCGGGGTGGCCGGGGCCGAGGCCGCGCTCGCTGTCGGCCAGGGCTCGCGTGAACAGCTCGGCACTGCGCGCGGGGTTTCCCACCACGTGGTGGACATGGGCGAGTTCGCAGCGGGAGAGCAGGGTGTCGGGGTGGTCGGCGCCCAGGACGCGTTCACGGTCGGCGAGCGTGCGCTCGTGGAGCGGGACGGCGAGCACGGGGTTCCCCGTCAGCACGTGGGCGCGGGCGAGATTGTCCCGGCACTGCAGGGTGAGCAGGTCGGTGGGTCCCAGGACGCGCTCGCGGGCCGCCAGCGCGCTCTCGTAGAGCGGGACGGCACGGTCCGGGGCGCCCTCCGCCTCGTACGCGCCCGCGAGGTTGTTCCGGCAGGTCAGCGTATGGGGATCGGCGGCGCCCAGGACGCGCTCGCTGTCGGCCAGGTTCCGCTCGGACAGTGAGACTGCCTGCTTGAGGTGTCCTGCCTGCAGACAGGCGCCCGCGAGGTTGTTGCGGGAGCGCAGGGTGTCCGGATGGTCGGGCCCGAGGTCCTGTTCGTGCTCGGCCACCTGACGCTCGACGAAGGCCACCAGGTCGTCCCCGGCCAGGTCAGGGGTGTCCGCGGACCGTCCGCTGTCCGGCCGGGGCATCGGGAGTCCGGCGAAGGACCGTTCCTCCGAGGCCTGTCGCAGTTCCTCGCGCAGCGACCGCATGGTCCCGGCGCACCCCGTGCACGACTGTCCCGCCATCCTGACGACCCCTCTTCCGCCACCTGTTCCCAGCGTACGTACGGCAGGTGTCCCGCGGGCTCCCGGAACAGGCCACACCGCTGCCGGGTGCCGCCTTCTGCGGCGCCGGTCCACAAGAGATGCTGCGGGGGTGTCGATTCGGCTCACCCCGGTTCGTCGGGGAGGTACAGGGTCTCAGGAACACCGGGAGGAACCATGAAGTACATGCTGCTGGTCTGTGGGGACGACACCGCCGACGCCTCGGGGATGGCCCCCGTCGAACCATGGGTGGAGGAGCTGAGCGTGCGCCGCGGTGTACGGCTGCACGGCCACCGGCTGCGGCCCCCGGCCGACGCGGTGACCGTGCGCGTCCGCGAGGGCGAAGTGCTGCGCACCGACGGTCCGTTCGCGGAGACGAAGGAGTACGTCGCCGGGTACGACATCCTTGAGTGCGACAGCCTGGAGGAGGCAGTGGAGGCCGCTTCGAAGCACCCGGTGGCGGCCCTCGGGGCCATGGAGGTGCGCGCGTTCTGGGACGACGAGGACGCCGAGGGGGAGATCCGCCGGCTCGACGCGGAACTGACGGCCGCCGGGCGGGAGCGGGACTTCGACCGGGCGATGGCCTGTTACGCACCGGACGTGGAGGTGTTCCACCCGGTGAGCGGTCTGGAGCAGCGCGGGGTCGAGGCGCTCCGCAAGGCCGAGGAGGTGTGGTTCTCGACGCTGTCCGGGCCGGTCGAGCGCGAGGTGCTCGAATTCCGCGTGCGGGTCGACGAGAGCATCGCCTTCAGCCACGCGCTCGTACGGATGCGCGCCACGCTGGCCGGCGGCCACGCGCTGGACACCACGGCACGGGTGACCACCGGCTACCGGCTGACGGGCGACCGCTGGCTGATCGTCCATCAGCACACGTCCGTGCCCTTCGACGCCGGGGTCCCCGCAGCCGCCGGGTCCTGACACGTCCTGGAGGGGGCCTCCCCGCAGGCCCCCTCCGGCACAGCCGTTACGCGGCCGAGCATGCGCCAAGTCTTGACGTGCCCCTGGCAAGGTGACTCTATGGGAGCGCTCCCACTTTCCCGCAACCCAAGTTTCTTGGCGCTCACTCCCTGGAGTCGCAGTGAGAAGAACAAGAAGCACGACACGGAAGAACCTCGTCAGCGCGTTCCTCGCCGGGCTGGCCGCCCTGCTCGGGCTCGTCGTTCTCGGCGCGCTCGTACCGACCGCCGCACACGCCCAGTTGCCCGGTGACCCGCCCGGCGCGTCTCCGGGCGCCCTCGCGACCGGCCTCCATATCGACGACGGCCGCCTGCTCGAAGGCAACGGCAACGATTTCGTCATGCGCGGCGTCAACCACGCCCACACCTGGTACCCGGGCGAGACGCAGTCACTGGCCGACATCAAGGCCCTCGGAGCCAACTCCGTCCGCGTCGTCCTCTCCGACGGCCACCGCTGGAGCAAGAACAGCCCCGAGGACGTGGCCGCCGTCATCGCCCAGTGCAAGGCCAACCGGCTGATCTGCGTACTGGAGGTGCACGACACCACCGGTTACGGCGAGGACGCCGCGGCCGGCACGCTCGACCACGCGGCCGACTACTGGATCGGCCTCAAGAGCGTGCTCACCGGCCAGGAGAACTACGTCATCGTCAACATCGGCAACGAGCCCTGGGGCAACACCAACCCCGCGGGCTGGACCGATCCCACGGTCGCGGCCGTCAAGAAGCTGCGGGCCGCCGGGTTCGAGCACACCATCATGGTGGACGCGCCCAACTGGGGTCAGGACTGGCAAGGAGTCATGCGGGCCAACGCCCAGGCCGTCTACGACGCCGACACCACCGGCAACCTGATCTTCTCGATCCACATGTACAGCGTCTTCGACACCGCGGCGGAGATCACCGACTACCTGAACGCGTTCGTGGCCGCCGAACTCCCCATCCTCATCGGCGAGTTCGGCGGTCCGGCCGACCAGTACGGCGACCCGGACGAGGACACCATGATGGCCACGGCGCAGCAGTTGCGCCTCGGTTACCTCGCCTGGTCCTGGAGCGGCAACACCGATCCGATCCTGGACCTCACCATCGGCTTCGACCCCACACAGCTCAGCTCCTGGGGGCAGCGCATCTTCAACGGCGCCAACGGCATCGCCCAGACCTCGAAGGAGGCCACGATCTACGGCGGCGGCACCCCGGGTGACACCCAGGCCCCGACCGCTCCCGGCACCCCGCGCGCCTCCGCCGTGGCGGCCACCTCGGTGACCCTCACCTGGACCGCCGCCACCGACAATGTGGGTGTCACCGCCTACGACGTCGTGCGGGTCGGTGGAAGCAGCGAGACCACGGTCGCCGCGGCCACCACCAACACCGCCACGGTGAGCGGGCTCACCGCCAACACGGCGTACACCTTCGCCGTCTACGCACGTGACGCGGCCGGGAACCGCTCGGTCCGTTCGGCCACGGTGAGTGTCACCACCGCCGACGGTGGCAGCACGCCCGGCGCGAGCTGCTCCGTCGGCTACCGCGTCAGCAACGAGTGGCCGGGCGGCTTCCAGGGCGAGATCACCATCCGCAACACGGGCACCGCCGCGATCAGTGGCTGGAAGTTGGTCTTCGCCTTCGCCAACGGTCAGACGGTCTCCAACATGTGGGGTGGCACCCCGACCCAGAGCGGCGCGACGGTGAGTGTCGCCAATGCCTCGTACACCGCCACCATCCCCGCGAGCGGTTCGGTCGCCGTCGGCTTCACCGCCAACAAGGGAGCCACGAACACCGCCCCGACCGCGTTCACCCTCAACGGCAGCACCTGCACCACCGCCTGACCGTCCGTCGACGACCGTCGGACGACGACCGGCGGCCGTCGAGCGGCAGCCACTGGCCGGCGGGGCCACCGCGCCCCGTCGGCCGGGCGGGCGCCGAGCGGTGGTCAGGCAGAGACTTCCGGGGCGGCCGCCTGCTCCGTGTTGGTGTCGGCGGACGCCGCCTTGGACGTCGTGTAGAAGACGGACGACCCCTGCTTGCTGCGCTGGACCTGGCCCTTGGCGACGAGCCCTTCCACCGTGGTGCGGACGACCTTGGGCTTGATCTCACGCTCGGGATGGGCCTCCGCCAGCGCCGTGGCGACCTCGGCGGACGAGCGCGGCTCGGACTGACTGCCCAGGTGTTCACGGATGAGCTCGACGAGCGTGGGCTTCGCGGCGACCGCCTTCGCGGCACCGGGCCCGGCCGCGACGGACTTGGCTTCGGTCTTCGGAGCGGCCGACTTCGAAGTGGCGGTCTTCGAGGCGGTCGACTTCGCGGTCGCGGGCTTTGCGGCGGCCGACTTCGCACCAGCTGTCTTCGAAGCAGTCGTCTTCGAAACAGCGGACTTCGCGGCCGACTTGGTGGTGGCCTTCGAAGTGGCCTTCGTGGCGGCCGACTTCGCGGTGGTGGCCTTCTTGCGTCCGCCCGCCGTGGCCGTGGCCTGACGCGGCACCGAAGGCGCGGACACGGAGGCGCGCTTGGCGTTCGCGGCGGCCTTGTCACCACCCAACGCCTGCTGCAGCTCGGCGAGCAGGGTCTGGTCGTGCTGCAGAGCGCTCAACTGCTCCTGCAGCGCCTCCACTTCGGCGCCGATACGTTCCTGCTCCTTGGTGTTGCGTTCGAGGTCCGCAGACACCTGGGCGGCGTACTGGGTCTTGAGCTCCGTGGCGGCCGATTCGACTTCGGACATGGCAGTTACCTTTCCTCGTCATCGTGTGGTGCTGGGGCCGGATGCTACTCGCATCATCAGGCCATGATCCCGAAGTTGTCAGGACCGTCCCCGCCGTTCGACGGCCTCTGACACACTGCCGCGAGCCGCAAAGGCGCAGGCGGCGAGGTGTGCGGGAGACACCTGACCCCGCACGCGAAGGCATGTCTCGAATTCAACCTTCAAGGTGACTTTACGAACTGACCGACCGGTGCACCCGACTCGCACACCTTTCGTTACGACCGACACCCTTGACAGTCTGCGTACTGTTTCGCGACGTTTGAGCCTTGCGGACACTTCGGGGCCGGGCGTCGGCCGTCGGCCGAGGAGGTGTCGGGGCGCGGGGGTCGCGTCCAGGGGGAATGGGGGGCGGTCGTCCATGCGGTCAACCGAGGTGGACATCAGAATTCACAGACCCGAGTCCCTGAGCGAGTCGCTGCGCCAGGACTGGCACCGGGCGGCGGACGCGTCACCCGACTACGCCAACCCCTTTCTGTCCCCCGAGTTCGCGGCCGGCATCGGCACCTACCGGGGCGGGGCGCGGGTGGCGGTCCTGCACGAGGGCGGAGAGGCCGTGGGCTTCTTCCCGTACGAGCGCAACTCCTTCGGGGTGGGGCGGGCCATCGGGCTCGGCCTGTCCGACTGCCAGGCCCTCGTGCACCGGCCCGGAGTCACCTGGGACACCCATGAACTGCTGCGCGCCTGTGGGCTGTCCGTCTTCGAGTTCGACCACCTCGTCGAGGAGCAGAAACCATTCACCCGCTACGTCACGGGGACGTTCGCGTCACCGGTGGTCGACCTGAAGGTCGGTGACGGCAGTTATGCGGAGTGGCTGCGCGGCGCGTACCCGGGACTGGCCAAGACGACCCTGAAGAAGGAACGCCGCCTGGGCCGCGACCTGGGCGAGCTGCGGTTCGTCTTCGACGAGCGCGACCCCGCGCTGCTGCGCACGCTCATGGGGTGGAAGTCCGCCCAGTACCGCAGGACCTCACGGATGGACCGCTTCGCGCGCCCCTGGATCGTGAACGCGGTGGAGCACCTCTTCCAGGTCCGTGAGGAGCACTTCACCGGCGTCCTCTCCGTGGTGTACGCCGGCGACCGGCCGGTGGCGGCGCACTTCGGTCCCAGGTCGCGCACGGTGTTCGCGGCCTGGTTCACCGCGTACGACCCCGAACTGCGCTACTACTCACCCGGCCTGATCATGCACCTCAGGATGGCGGAGGCCGCGGGCCGGGAGGGCATACGGGTCCTGGACCTGGGGCGTGGCGACAAGGAGTACAAGGACTGGCTCAAGACCCGGGAGCTGCGGGTGGGGGAGGGGTTCGCGACGCGTCCCCACCCGGTGGCGACGGCGCACCGGCTCTGGCGCAGACCGGTGCGCGGCCTGCGGAACACGGTGCTGGCCCATCAGAGGCTGAGGGAGCCCGCGGACCGGCTGCTGAAGACGGTCGGCGCGCTGCGCACCTCGGGCTCGGGGCACCTGCGAAGAAACGGCGGCTGAGGACCGGGGACCTGCCTGTTCGTCCCCTGTACGTTCCCTGCGCGTCCCGTCGTACGTCTCGTACGTCCGCGCACGTCAGAGGCGGCTGTCCTCTGCTTCGCCGAGGGAGCTGTCGGGCTTGCCCAGGGACCAGCCGGAGACGTCCGTGAGCCGCCCTCGCCACAGGGGCATCACGACCGGGCCGCCCGCCGCGACGACACTGGTGGCGTCGCGCAGATGGATCCACTGCGGCAGCCGCTGCGGGACCGGACGCCCCTGCTTGTCGGAGACCGCCTCGTCCACCTGCTCGGGGAACCGCTCGAGCAGCTGTGCGCCGGGTCCGTCGACCCCGCGCAGGCTGCGCGCCCAGTCGGTCTTCCACGCCTTGTGCGAGATGAGGTCGCCGTAGAGGAGACCACCCCCGATGAGCAAGGTGACCGGCAGCGCCGCCTGCGGGTCCTGACCGACCAGCCGTACCAACATCTGCAGCTGGAGGTCCGGCACGGGCTCGGTCACGATCGGCGCGGCCGATTCCCGGAGCGGGTCCTGCTCGTCACTCACGGCCTCGCGTGTCCTTTCGATCCATCACAGATGTCGTTCTTGTCACATGTGCCGAGCCTGTCACATGTGCCGTTCCCGTCAGGCGGCGAGCAGCCCGGCGCGGAGCCGGCTCAGCGTGCGCGTCAGCAGACGGGAGATGTGCATCTGGGAGAGGTTCAGCTCGCGGCCGATCTCCGCCTGGGTCATCTCCCGGCCGAAGCGCATCTCGATGATGGTCCGCTCCCGGTCGTCGAGCTGCTGCAGCAGGGGCGCGAGCGTGTGCAGGTCCTCGAAGAGGTCCATCGCCGGGTCTTCCTCGCCCAGGGTGTCCGCGTACTTCGGGCCGCCGTCGCTGGAGTCGTCGTCGCCACCGGGGGTGTCGATGGACCCGGCCACGTAGCCGTTGGCGGCGACCAGGCCCTCTATGACCTCCTCCTCGCTGAGGTCCAGGTGGTCGGCGAGTTCCTTGACCGTCGGCGGGCGGTTCAGCGTGGCGGCGAGGGCTTCCTTGCTCTTGGCGAGCGAGACACGCAGCTCCTGAAGGCGCCGCGGGACGTGCACGGCCCAGGTGGTGTCCCGGAAGAAGCGCTTGATCTCACCGACGATGTAGGGGATCGCGAAGGAGGTGAACTCGACCTCGCGCGACAGGTCGAAGCGGTCGATCGCCTTGATCAGGCCGATCGTGCCGACCTGGATGACGTCCTCCATGTCGCCGCTGCCCCGGTTGCGGAACCGGCGGGCCGCGAAGCTGACCAGGGACAGGTTCATCTCGATCAGGGTGTTGCGCGCGTACTGGTATTCGTGGGTGCCCTCTTCCAGCTCCTGCAGCCGGTCGAGGAACAGCCGGGACAGCACCCGCGCGTCCTTGGGAGCGACCTTGCCCCCGTCCTCGATCCACGGCAGGTCGCCCGCGGCCTCCTGCACGCCCGTGCTGCAGTCAGATGCCTCGCGGGTGTTCACGGAGGTAGTCACGGTGCCGCCTTAACTAGAAAGCAAGTTGGTCGTCTCCTGCCCGGCTTTCTCAAGAGCATGTCTGCTCAACCCCGGTCAATTACGAAGACGTCCGTCCATGAGCACCCGGGCGGCCGGAGTACAGTCTGCTCGCCGCGCCCGTGCCGGACCGGGCAGCGCGCACCCTCCTGTCTCCTCCCCGTGCCGGCCGGGTGATGCCATGACCAGTACGCAGGACCAGCCGGATACGCGGAATCAGCCCGACACGCGGGACCAGCCGGACACGCAGGGCGAGTCCGGGAACGGGACCCGCACGTCCGGGAGCTGGTCGTCGCCGGAGTACGCGCAGCGCGCGGAACGGATACGGCGCCGGCTGGAGAGACTCATCGGCATCGCGGCGACCGAGGGCAACTCCCTCACCGCGCTGCGCAACGGCGACGCGATCTTCGCCGCGATGCTGGCGGGCATCCGGTCCGCCGAGCACACCGTCGACATGATGACCTTCGTGTACTGGAAGGGCGACATCGCCCGCGAGTTCGCGCAGGCACTCGCGGAACGGGCCCGGGACGGTGTGCGGGTCCGCCTGCTGCTGGACGGGTTCGGCAGCAGACTGATCGAGAAGGACCTGCTGGCGGCCATGGAACAGGCCGGGGTACAGGTGGCGTGGTTCCGCAAGCCGCTCGCCCTCTCCCCGCTCAAGCAGAACCACCGCTGCCACCGCAAGGTTCTCGTCGTCGACGAACGGACCGCGTTCACCGGCGGGGTGGGCATCGCGGAGGAGTGGTGCGGCGACGCGCGCAACGAGCGCGAGTGGCGCGACACCCATGCCGAGGTCCGCGGGCCGGCCGTGGACGGTATCGCCGCCGCGTTCGCGCAGAACTGGGCCGAGTGCCACGAGGAGCTGTTCGACGACCACGACCGGTTCGTCGCGCACACCCGCGAGGGCGGGGCCGTGGTGCAGGTGGTGCGCGGCTCGG
Organism: Streptomyces sp. NPDC127119; assembly: GCF_042677425.1. Classification (NCBI taxonomy): domain Bacteria; kingdom Bacillati; phylum Actinomycetota; class Actinomycetes; order Kitasatosporales; family Streptomycetaceae; genus Streptomyces; species Streptomyces sp. NPDC127119. The sequence continues at coordinate 59,042 of NZ_JBHXTO010000022.1, forward strand.
CCAGCTTCGGCTGGCAGGACATGCAGACCCTGCTCCGGGTGATGCTGGAGTCGGCCGAGGAGCGCTTCCGGCTGGCCACCGCCTACTTCTCGCCGGACGCGTTCTTCGTCGAGTTGCTGTGCGCCGCGGCCCGCCGGGGCGTGGAGGTGGAGATCCTGCTGCCCGGCCCGCACACGGACAAGCGGGTCTGCCAGCTGGCCGGCCAGCACTACTACGAGGACCTCACCGCCTGCGGTGTGAAGATCTACCAGTACCAGCCGACGATGATGCACGCCAAGGTCATCACCGTGGACAGGGTCGCCTCGCTGGTCGGCTCGACCAACTTCAACCGCCGCTCGCTCGACCACGACGAGGAGATCATGCTCGCCGTGCTGGACGAGGAGTTCACGTCGACGCTCGACGCCCACTTCGACGAGGACCTGACCGCCAGCACCCTGATCGAGAAGGGCCGCTGGACGCGGCGCTCCGTCGTGCAGCGGGCCCGGGAGGCGGCCGTCATCCCCATCCGCCGCTTCCTGTGACGGACGGGGCGGACGGGGCGGACGGGGAGGGCGATCGGACGGCTCTGCCGGATCAGCCGGACCGGGCGGTGTGACCGGACCGGACGGGTCAGCCGGACCGGAGTGGGCAGCCGCGGCGGGCGGATCGCCGGTTCGGCCCGGCGTCAGGCGGGCTTCTCGCCTGTCCGGCAGATCTGGCGGGCGATCTCGCGCAGCTTGACGTTGCGGTCCTGCGACGTCTTCTTGAGCACCTTGAACGCCGAGTCCTCGGACAGCCCGTAGCGCTCCATCAGGATGCCCATGGCCTCGCCGATCTCGTGCCGCGTCTCCATGGCATGGCTCAGCTGCTGATGCGTACGCGCCGCGGAGAACGCCACGGCCGCGTGGGAGGCGAGGATCCAGCCCGCGCGCCGGGCGGTCTCGTCGAAGACGCCCGGCTTGCGCGAGTACACGTTCAGGGCGCCGAGGTTGTCCTCCTCGGTGAAGAGGAGGAAGCCCATCATGCTTCCCATGCCGAGCTTCCTCAGCTCGGGGGCGAAGCGGGGCCACTTCTTGTTCGGTTCCCGCAGGTCCTCGATGGCGTAGATCTGCTGACGGTCGGTCACCGCGTCGAAGCAGGGGCCCTCCTGCAGGTCCTGCTGGAACCGGTCCGACCGGCGGACCACGTCGCTCGTGGCCGCCAGCGCATGCACCTCGCCCTGCCGGACCGTGAGAATGCCGGCCTCGTCGCACCCGTCGATCAGGACCTTCGCATGCTCGACGACGCGGTCGAGGGTGCCCTGGGCGGAGTCCTGCGCCAGCAGATCCCGCGCCATCTCCGCCACGGCGATCGCGAACTGTTCCCAGACTTCCCCCGGCACCTCAGACATGTGTCACCTGCTCTTTTCGTGAAGCATCCCGGTATGCCTCGTGAAGGCCCATCCTGCCATCCGGGCGTCCGCGTCGCGCCGGGCCAGGCCTTTCCCGAGGTCCGGCACCTGAGCGCCGGCGTCGTTCGGGGGTCGGGGCAGCACTGTCCCACAAGACTCCTTGTTTCACCGGGGCGGTCAGTGGTGACCCGAAGGGGGACCCACCCCGTGAACAACATCACTGCGACCGAAGGAGGCCCCATGGAGGGCTGGCGCGAGTCCGCGGAATGCCGCACCGTCGATCCCGACCTCTTCTTTCCCATCGGCAGCACAGGCCCCGCGCTTGTGCAGATCGAGGACGCGAAGTCCGTCTGCCGACGCTGCCCCGTGCGCCAGGAGTGTCTGGACTGGGCACTCGACACGGGCCAGAGCATCGGTGTCTGGGGCGGCAAGAGCGAGGCCGAACGACGCACGCTACGGCGCCGCATCCGAAGCCGAACCTCGCGGGACAACAGCGCGTAGCGAGGGTGACGCACAGGGTGACGCCCGTGGTGTGCGTCGGGTACAGGGTGATGTCCGTGGCGCGTGGTGCACGGGGGTCTCATCGACCCGGGACCGACCGCGGGAACCCATGGAGGTAACCAATCGTCATTACTGACAGGTGTTGCCTCCCGTGACGGGGGCAGATGGGAATGCGGAAGGCAGTTTTCCGCGCCGTACCCAGCGAGGTGAAGCAGTGGGCCCGCAGCAGGACCGAGTATCCGGTCTCGTCGACGACACGAGCGACGAGGTGGTGGAGCCGTCCCAGGACGAGCGCGCCGCCTGGGAGCGGGTACGGCGATCCGCACAGGGAATGCGGCACCACGAAGCGAAGACCGCGTGGGAGGCCGCCCGCAAGGCGGCCGAGGACGGTTCGCGCACCGACAGGGACGCATTGACCGCGCAGGCGGAGGCCGACGAGTGGGAGCGCATCACCGAAGCGCTCTTCGATCACGCCGGGGCGTACGACAGCGCCGACGATCCCTTCGTCCAGGGCGAGTTGGAAGGCCGCGCACACCATGCGCCCCCGCCGCCCGTCCGCCGGTGAGGAACGGCCCGGGGGAGTGGCCCCGAGCGTCTCCGACCCGCGATGTCAGTGCCCTGAGGAAGAATGCCGAGCAGCGAGAACGTCATCGCTCCAGGCGATACGCGATCGAACCAGTCCGTCGAAAGGCCGCCCGCACATGACGCCCACCCCCCGCCTCCGTGCCGTGCCGCGAGCCTCGGACGGAGCGCCGCTGACCCTGCTGCGGCCCGTCCCGCGCACGCCCGCACCCGCGCCGCTCGGCGCCGGCGGTTCCGAGGTGCTGCGGCTGATCACGGTGCAGCGTGTCCCCGTCTGCCTGACCGTGCACGCCAACGGCCGTCGCCGGTACGGATACTGGCAGGCGGCCACGGCGGGCTCCGGGTTCGGAGGCTGTTACGTGGCCCTGCCGACGGAGGAGTGCGACGCGCTGCACGCGGCGGGCCGGCTCGTGCTGGGCGACCCGGTGGTCGACCCCTCTAAGACGACGTACCCGGTGCGTCCCGCTGCCCGTCCCGCGACCCGATCCGCGGTCCGTTCCGTGCTGCGTGCCCCGGTGACGGCTCCGGCGGCTACGGCGGCGGCGTCGGTGGAGGTGCCCCGCCAGGCGCTCACCGCCTGACGCCGGGTGCGCCGGGCAGAGTGCGTTTCCTCCGGCGCTTTTCTTCCTCGAACGCTGGGGCACACGTGTCGCTGGACTGTATTTCCAGCGAGGAAGGCCCACCGCACCCATGCCTGAGACACAAGACGTCGTCGAACTCATACTCGCGGACCATCGGAGGATGGAGGACCTCTTCCGGCAACTGCGCAGTGTCGAGGCGGACCGGGCGTCCGCGCTGAAGGAGTTCGCCGACCTCCTGATCGCCCACGCGCTCGCGGAGGAGACCAAGGTCTACCCCGCCCTCAAGCGGTACAAGGACATCGACGACGAGGAAGTGGAGCACGGCGAGGAGGAGCACGAGGAGGGCCACAAGGCGCTGCTCGCCCTCCTGGAGGTCGACGAGATCGGCTCCGACGACTGGGACGAGAAACTCGAAGAGCTGGTGGAAGCCATCGCGCACCACACCGACGAGGAGGAGCGGACCATCCTGAACGGGGCGCGGGAGAACGTCGCCGTGGAGCGCCGCGAAGAGCTGGGCGCGGACTTCCTCAAGGAGCGGGCGCACCGGTTGTCGTCCGGCTGCGGGTCCGTCGACAGCGTACGCGGCATCCTGAAGAAGTGACTCCTGCGGACGGTTGTCAGTTGTCCGTCGTCAGGAGTCCGTCGGCTGTCGGCGGTAGACATCCGGCGGCATCCGTCGGCAGTCGGCGTCCGAAGCGTTAGGGGCTGAGCAGCCCTGCGGGCGGCTTTCCGCCTGTATCCGAGGACCGGCTGTACCTGTGGGTGCGGCCGGTCCGACGTGGGTGCCGGACAGGCCAGGCCGGGCTCTACCGGCGCCTGAGCGGGACCACGGCAGTGATGCGCTTACCGCCGGTCCGGAGTGCCGAGATGGTGACGTCGCGGGCGAGACGGCAGACGATCGGCCAGCCATGGCCGCCGGGCCGCATGAAGCCCCGCTCGTCGCCGTGCTGTGCCGGCTCGGGGAACTCCTCGCTGCGGTCGCTCACCGACAGCCGTACCTCCTGGTCGTCCAGCGTCACCTCGAACCCGGTGACACCGCCGCCGTGCAGCATCGCGTTGGTCGTCAGCTCCGAGGCGACGAGCAGGGCGTCGCCGATGACCTCGTCACCGTCGAGGGCCTCGCGCCGCCGGGACCGACGGGCCTCCGCGAGCGCGTACCTCACCGCTTCGCGCACCTCGGCCGGACTGCGGGGTCCGGAGGGGGTGGGCCGGGACGGGACGGCTGCCGCGCCGGCGACGGACGTCCGGTGCTCCCTGAGCATTTCTCGCTCCTTCGCCTGAAAAAGAAGCAGGCCCGCCGCAAGAGCATGCGACGGGCCCTCCGCATTAGGTGACTCTCAATGCCGGAATGCGTCCTTGGTCTTTTCCTTGGCCTGGCGAGCGTCTCCCTTGGACTGCTCCGCCTTGCCCTCGGCGGTCAGACGCTCGTTGCCGACAGTCTTGCCCAGGGTCTCCTTGACCTTGCCCTTGGCCTGCTCGGTCTTCGCCTTCGCCTTCTCGTTCTCGGCCACTGCGGTTCACGTCCTCACTTGTGCTTCGTCGTGCGATCTACTGTTACGGCTGACCGGAGAGAGCTGTTCCAAACGCGGCCGTTCGAGAATTCGAAGGCGTACCTCCGAACGGCCGGATCACACGCGTCGAAAGAAGTGGACAGTGAAATCAAGATGCGGTGATCGCGTGAAATCGAAGGGGGCGCGTAAAAGATCTTCGGCGCCTGCCGTCCCCTCGGCGTACTCCGGTCCACGAGGCCGCCCTTGTCCTGAGTGCTGACAGCGCGAAACTAGGCCTGTAGATTCCTGCCGTCACGAAAATGCACAACATAGGCCGAGCCGTAGCACCGAGCTGCAGGAGGAGCCCATGCGAAGGCGCGTTCTCGGGCTGGTCGCCGTGCTGACCACGATCGTCGCCGCGGCCGGGTGCGGCTCTTCCGACTCGGGGGCGGGCGGTTCCTCGTCCTCCGGCGGGAACAAGACCACACGGGTCAAGGTCGGCATCATTCCGATCGTCGACGTGGCCCCGCTCTATCTGGGCCAGAAGAAGGGGTTCTTCGGCAGCCGCGGCATCGAACTGGACATGGTGAGCGCCCAGGGCGGCGCGGCCATCATCCCCGGAGTGGTGAGCGGCCAGTTCCAGTTCGGGTTCAGCAACACCACGTCGCTGATGGTCGCCCAGGTCAAGGGAGTTCCGGTCAGATCCGTGGTGAACGGCGCGGCGTCCAACGGCAAGGTCGGGGCCGACGTCACCGGGGTGGGTGTCAGCAAGGACAGCCCCATCAAGTCGGCCGCGGACCTCGCCGGGCACACGGTCGCGGTGAACACCCTGCAGAACATCGGGGACACCACGGTCCGTGAATCGGTCCGCGTGGCCGGCGGCGACCCGTCCGAGGTCGAGTTCGTGGAGATTCCGTTCGATCAGATGCCGGCCGCGCTGGACGGCGGGCGGGTGGACGCCGCGTGGATGGGTGAGCCCGCGATGACCATCGCCAAGGGGCAGGGGGCGCGGGTGGTGGCGTCGCCGTTCGCGGAGACGGATCCGAAGCTGACCGTGGCCACGTACTTCACGTCGGCCGAGGTGGTGAAGCGGGATCCGGGGCTGGTGAAGAGGTTCAGTGAGGCGATGGCCGAGTCGCTGAAGTACGCCACGGGGCATCCCGATGAGGCCCGTCAGGTTCTCACGACCTACACCAAGATCGATGGGGATGTTCTGGCGAAGCTCACGTTGCCCGCGTGGCCGGAGGATGTCGACATGCCCTCCTTGGAGAAGTTGGCGGCGCTGGGTGAGGAGGATGGGCTGTTCGGTGACAAGAAGCCGGATCTGGAGGCTCTGTTCTCTTGAGCGACCGGGCCTCCCGCGGTTGTCTCGGGGGCTCCGCCCCCGCGCCCCCGGGGTGTGTTTCCGCGGCTCCGGGGGCTTCCCGTCACTGCCTCGGGGGCTCCGCCCCCGGACCCCCGGTGCGCGCGTCACCGCATGGGGGCTGCGCCCCCTCGCCCCCTTTGCGCAGTTCCCCGCGCCCCTGAATGGGGCCCGGGACCTACCCCCGGTGCGCAGTTCCCCGCGCCCCTGAGGTGCCTCGGGCCCCGGTGCGTAGTTCGCCGCGCCCCGCGCCCCGAAAGACCCTGCCCCCCGTTGCACAGGCGTTGCACAGGCCCCGCGTCCCCGTGATCGGTGAGCTCACCCGTCGTGGGGGAGGCTCGGGTGGTGTTGCGGGGCGATGTTGGCAGGCGCGGGGGCGTGACAAGGTGCCGGGGCATGGGACGTCCGGGGGCGCTCCTGCCGAAGGGAGCTCCGACCATGCGACGCTATCCCCCCATCGCCGACCACGGACTGGTCGGTGATCTGCAGACCGCCGCACTGGTCTCCTCCGACGGCACGGTCGACTGGCTGTGCGCGCCCCGGTTCGACTCGCCCAGCGTGTTCGCCTCGCTCCTCGACCACGACCGCGGTGGTCACTTCACCGTGTCCGCCGACACCGCGCAGCCACCGGTGCAGATCTACCTCCAGGACACCGCGATCCTGGTGACCCGTTTCCTGACGGAGTCGGGCGTGGGCGAAGTGGTCGACTTCATGCCGGTGGAGCGGCCCGAGCGTGCCGTGGGCCGGCACCGGCTCGTCAGGATCCTGCGGGTGACCCGCGGCCGGGTCCGGTTCTCGCTGGAGTGCCGGCCCCGCTTCGACTACGGCCGTGCCGGGCACCGCGTCGGCCTCGGCGAGGACACCGTGCGCTTCGACGCCCCCGGCGCCCAGGCCGTCGTACAGGCCGTCGGCCCGGTGCGGTGGAGCGGGGACGGCGACGACATCCGCGGCGAACTGGCCATGGAGGAGGGTGACTTCGCCGCACTCGTCCTGACGGTGGGCGATGCCGACGACACCCCCGTACCACCCGTCACGGCCCCGGACGTCATGGCGCTGTTCGAGGGCACCCGGGACTTCTGGCACGCGTGGGTGCGCCGCAGCCGCTACCGCGGACGCTGGCAGGACATGGTGAACAGGGCGGCCATCACCCTGAAGCTGCTCACCTACGCGCCGACCGGGGCGCCCGTCGCGGCACCCACCATGGGACTGCCCGAACAGATCGGCGGCGGACGCAACTGGGACTACCGCTACACCTGGGTGCGGGACGGATCGATGTCGGTCGGCGCCCTGCTGGGCCTCGGCCATGTCGAGGAGGCCCTCGCGTTCCGCGGCTGGCTCGGCGACCGGGTGAAGTCGGGCCGCACGGTCAGCGGCGAACCCCTGCAGATCATGTACCGCGTCGACGGCGACCCCGAACTGGCGGAGGTGGCCCTCGACCACTTCGAGGGCTACCGGGGATCGGCGCCGGTGTACGCGGGCAACGGCGCCGCGGGACAGCTCCAGCTCGACATCTACGGAGAGGCCGTCCTCGCCCTCTCGCACACCGTGCAGGGCACCGGCAACGCACCCCCGTACGACGGGTGGCAGGCACTGTCCGGGGTGCTGGACTGGCTCGTCAAGGCCTGGGACCGGCCCGACGAGGGGATCTGGGAGACACGCGGCGGGCAGAAGGACTTCACCTACAGCCGTCTCATGTGCTGGGTCGCCTTCGACCGGGGCATCCGGATGGCACGTGACTTCGCCCGGCCCGCCGACATCCCGGAGTGGACCACGGCACGCGACGGCATCCTGCGCCAGGTGATGGAACGCGGCTGGAGCCCTCGCCGCCAGTCGTTCGTCCAGAACTACGAGGACACCACCCTCGACGCGTCGCTGCTGCTCATGCCCTCCGTGGGCTTCATCGCACCGAAGGATCCGCGCTGGCTGTCGACCCTCGACGCGATGGAACGGGAACTCGTCTCCGACAGCCTCGTCCAGCGCTACGACCCGCAGGCCTCCCCGGACGGACTGCGCGGCAGCGAGGGCACGTTCTCCCTGTGCAGCTTCCTGTACGTCGACGCGCTGGCGCAGGCGGGACAGCTCGGCCCGGCCAGGTACGCCTTCGACAAGATGCTCACCTACGCCAACCCTGTCGGCCTGTTCGCCGAGGAGATCGGCTCGACCGGGGAGCAACTCGGCAACTTCCCGCAGGCGTTCACACACCTGGCACTCATCACGGCCGCCCTCTCGCTCGACAAGGAGATGGACGCCCTGGGCTGAGCGGGGGTGGCGTTCGGGTGCCTGGCTGCCGGGGTCGCCCTTGGAGGGTGAGGCGTCGTCCGGGACCGTCTCGTGCCATGGGACAGGACGGCCGGTACGGGCATCCGGGCGGACGTGGTCGTCGCCCGAAAGGAGAGCGAGATGTCCGGTACCGGACACGCCACGCCCCGGGCGGTGCGCAACGCGGAGCGCCGGGCCCGGGCCGACTGCACCGGGGGCGTCTACGGCTCCATGCTCGCCGCCTCCGTGATCATCGGAGCCGGCGCACTCGGATCGTTCCCGCGCCTTGAGCTGGTGCTGTTGTTGCTGCTCACGGGAGTGGCGTTCTGGATCGCGCACGTGCACGCCCAGGTGTTCGGCGCGCGGCTGACACAGCGGAGGCTGGACCTCCAGGCCGTTCTGGGGGTGTGCCGTGACGAGTGGCCGATCGTCAAGGCGGCCGTCCCGCCGGCCGCCGCCGTGGCCGTCAGTCCGCTGCTGGGGCTGGGCATCGAAGCCACCGTGTGGTTCGCGCTCGCCGTCGCCGTGGCCGGTCAGGTGGGCTGGTCCACCACCGCGGCACGGCGGGGCGGCGCCTCCCGCTCTCTGATGGCCGTCACCGCCGGGGTCAACCTGGTGCTCGGCCTGCTGATCATCTCGTTCAAGCTCTTCCTGACCCATTGACCACACACCATGGGCGTCCCGGCGCCGTACGACGGCCCCGCACACGCGCCCTCAGAGACTCTCGGCGCGGACCCGGCCGGAGCGGACGGCGGCGCCCAGCGCCTCGAAGTCCCGCTCGTTCTGGTCGGCGTACGCCTGCGCGAACCCGGTGAGCGCGCGGTCGAAGCGATCGGTCCCGCCCAGATAGGCGCCGATGGCCACGGGATCGCCGGAACGGGCGTGCGCCCGCGCCAGACAGGCACCGCACAGCTGGCCGAACAGGCGCAGCAGCCCGGGGTCCATGGTCTCCGGCCGGGCGATGCCCTTCCAGTCCCGCAGCTGCCGTACGTAGAAGTCCCGGCTTCTGCCGTCGAGTCCCACGACGCTCGTCCAGCCCAGGAAGATGTCGCTGGTCGTCTGGATCAGGCGCTGCCCCGCCACCACCCGGCGGCCCTGGTTGTCGTAGTGGTTGCCGTTCGTGTGCGCGGCGAGCACCGACTCCTGTGCCTCCTTGGCCTGCAGCAGCAGGGGGTCACCGTCGTCCCTGCCGAGCATCAGCAGGATCCAGCAGCGGGTGCCGACGCTGCCGACGCCCACCACCTTCCGGGCCATGTCCACGAGCCGGTAGTGGCGCAGCAGGTGCCTGCGTTCGGAGGACAGGGTCCGCGCGTACCCCTCCACGACGGTCCGCAGCTCCTTCTCCTCGTCGGCCTCGGAGGTGTCCGTGAGCAGATCCCGCAGCGGAGTGATCAGCGGCGGGTCCGGGGTGATCCGCCTGCCCTCGGCCGTGACCCGGGTGAGCTTCTCGAAGGCCTGGAGGTGGGTGCGTGTCCTGGCCCGCGCCGACGCGTCGGCGGTACGGTGCCTGGCCCGCTTGTCCATCGAGGAGGCCAGCAGCTTCCGCATCCGGTCGACGTCGTCCTGCGCGTACCAGATGTCGAGCGTGGTCATGCCGGCGAACTGGCGCATCCGGTCCCGGTAGGCCCGTACACAGGCCCGTACGACGAGGTTCTGCTTCGTGACGGAGAAACCGTTGGCCCGGGCGGCGATCGCGAAGCTGGCCGCCAGCCGCTTGACGTCCCATTCGAAGGGGCCGGCCAGCGTCTCGTCGAAGTCGTTGATGTCGAAGACCAGATGCCGCTCCGGCGAGGCCAGCAGCCGGAAGTTGAGCAGATGGGCGTCTCCGCAGAGCTGCACGGTCAGGCCGGAGTTCGGTACGGGCCCGAGGTCCGCGGCCATGATCGACGCGGCGCCCCGGTAGAAGCGGAACGGGGACTCCAGCATGCGTCCGTAGCGGATCGGCACCAGCTCGGTCAGCCGTGAGCGCGACTGGCGCTCTATCACCTCGACGGGGTCGGGCCGTTCCTGCTCGGCCTCGAACCAGCCGTGACACGAACGGGAGGCCCGCTTGCGCGCGTCCCTGCCGTACGCCGCCCTCTCGGCGGGGGGCAGGGAGGCCGTGAAGGCGATCGGTATGGCCATGGCGCGAACCTCCTGAACCGTCCGGACGGTGCCCGGGAGCACCCGTGCCACACGCACCTGTACCGAGCGCCTCCCCCGAGCGCCCGTACCGGGCACCCGTGCCGTCCGTTCCGCCGCACACCGGCGTACGTCTGCGCCCTCCACCTCATCGTCTCCCCGATGGGGCGGGATCACCCGCCGGGGGTGAGCCCGCCCCGCCGGGAGGGCGCGACGCTGACGGTCGCTCCACTGCGCACCGCCCGGGCGGCGGTCCGTCCGCGGCGCTGTCCGACCGCGCGAGAGGGAGCCGAGGAGCCGAGGAGGAGAGGCCATGACCGAGTCGCGTGGTCCGGCATCGCGTTCCGGACCGGCTCACCGCTCCGACGGGGCGGCCCCGGGGACGTCCGCCGATCCGGCTGAGGTGCTGGCGAAGCTCGGGCACTCCTGGACGTGGATCCTCGGTTCCGCGGTCGCCACACTCGTGCCGGGCATCCTCGTCCTGGTCTGGCCGGACGAGACGCTGCACGTCCTCGCTGTCCTGATCGGGCTCTACCTGCTGGTGACCGGGGGCTTCCGGTTCGTGGCGTCCTTCGCCCGCGACGACCTCGGCGAACGGCTGCCCGGACTGCTCCTGGCGGTGCTGTACGTCCTCGCCGGGGTGCTCTGCCTGCGGAACCCGCTGCAGACGATCGCCGCGCTCTCGCTGATCGTCGGAGTCGTCTGGCTGGTGTCCGGCATCCTCACCCTCTACACGGCCATCGTCGCCAAGGGACTGCCCCACCGGGGCTTCCTCTTCGGCGCCGCCGTGATCGGCATCCTCGCCGGCATCGTGGTGCTGGCGCTGCCCACCGAGTCGGCCCGGGCGCTGACCCGGCTGCTCGGCCTGTGGCTCGTCCTGCTCGGACTGGTGGAGGTGGTGATCGCCTTCGCCTGGCGGGCCACCTTCGGCAAGGAGCGCGCCACGCGTACGCGGGCCCCGGCCGACCGGACCGAACCGGCGAACCCCACCGGCCCCACGGCCTACACGGACCCGGCGAGCCCCGCAGGCCCCGCGAGCCCCGCCGGGAGCGACTGACACCTCCCTGCCCTCCTTCGGCGCCGGTCCGCCGCAGCGCCCGTAACCGGCTGCGGCCTCCCCGGCCCGCCGCAGCCTCCGTAACCCGTCGGCAGCGCGTCGCTGCCGGGGTGCACACCTCCGAGGAGGAGCCATGGCCCCCGACGTCCCGGACGGCAACGCCGTACCGTCCCACTCCGGCGGAGCGGAGGACACCGGTCGTGTCCTGAGCGCCGGGGAACGCTCCGAGTACGAGCGGCTGCGCCGGTCCGCGAACCTGCGCCACCGGCGGACACGCCGGCTGGGCGCGTCGATCCTTCTCCTGGTGGCGCTCCTGCTCGCGCCCCTGGCGGTCGTCTCGGCCTGGGTGCACGACACGGTCTCCGACACCGACCGGTACGTGGAGACCGTCGCCCCGCTGGCCTCGGACCCCGCCGTGCAGAAGGTGGTCATCAACCGGCTGACCGCCCGTGTGGTGGAGCAGGTGGACGTCGAGGCGGTGACGGCCTCGCTCACGAAGGTGCTCGCCGACGCGGACGCCCCACCGCGCGTGGTGGCGGGCTCCGAGGCCCTCACCGGCCCGCTGACCTCGGCGGTACGGACCGTCGTGCGCCGCAACGTCGAACGCGTGGTCACGAGCGACCTCTTCCAGCAGGTGTGGGAGGGCGCGAACCGGCGGGCGCACGCCGCCGTGCTGCGCATGCTCACCGGGGAACGCAAGGGCGCCCTGCGCGCCTCGGGGGACGCCATCGAGCTGGACATCGGATCCGTGGTGGACCAGGTGCGCCGACGCCTCGTCGACCAGGGCTTCGAGCGGGCCGCCCTCATCCCCGACAGCGACCGGACCGTGACCCTGTTCCGGACCGCCGAGCTGGCCAGGGCGCAGGACGCGATGCGGGTGCTGGACATCGTCGGCACATGGCTGCCCGTGCTCACCATCGCCCTCGCGGCCCTGGCCGTGTGGACCGCTCCCGGACACCGGCTGATGCTGCTGATCACGGCGGTCGGCATCGGCCTGATGATGGTGGCGCTGCTCATCGCCCTGCTGGCCGTGCGCCGGGTGTACCTGGACGCGGTCCCGGTCGCCACGCTGCCCCCGGACGCCGCCGCGGCGATCTTCGACACCTTCGTGCGTTTCCTGCGCGACAGCACGCGCACGCTGATCGTCGTCGCGCTGATCACGGCACTGGCCGCGTACCTGTACGGCCCCGGGCGAGCGGCCGTCGCCCTGCGCGGCGGGGTCCGGCGCGGCGCGGGTGCCGCGGGGCGGGGGCTCAGCGGGGCGGGTGTGCGCGTCGGTCCCGTGGGGCGCCGGCTGGCCGCCCGCCGGTCGTGGGCCACCGGCATCGTCATCGGGGCGGGTGCCCTGGCCCTCATCCTCTGGAACCACCCCACGGTCGGCTCCGTGGCTCTCGTCCTGGTCCTGGTCCTGGTGGCCCTGGCCGCGGTTTCGGTGCTCGTCGCCGTCACGGCCTCCGCCCCACCCGGGGACGGCACGGCTTCCGGTCACGCCGCCCCGTGAACCGTGGCCGGAACGCCCCGCCGCCCCTCCCGATCCGTACGTGGCCGACCCTCTCACCCGCTCCGGGTGAGGCCGTTGGCGCTTTGACCCGGGCACGCTGAAAATGGTGGAAAACGGCTGGGCAAACGCCCAGGACGGAGGAAAGTCATGTACCTCGCCTACGACTATCCGCTCATGAGCGTCTTCTGGTCCATGCTGGTCTTCTTCCTGTGGATCATGTGGTTCGTCCTGCTGTTCCGGATCGTCGTCGACATCTTCCGGGACGACGACATGAGCGGCTGGGCCAAGGCCGGCTGGTTGGTGTTCGTGGTCTTCCTGCCGTTCCTCGGTGTCTTCGTCTACGTGATCGCGCGGGGCAAGAACATGGGGCACCGCGAGGTGGCGCAGGCGCGTGCGCAGCAGCAGGCCTTCGACTCGTACGTCCGGGAGACCGCCCGCAGCGCGGACCGGCCGAGCAGCGTCGACGAGCTCGCCAGGCTGTCGGAGATCAAGGCCCGTGGCGACATCACGGAGGAAGAGTTCCACCGGGCGAAGGAACTGGTGCTGAGCGGCTCCGGCACCTCGGGACGGACGGGCGCCACGCATTCGGCGGCCGGTCGCTGACGGCAACGCACGACACTGAGACGAGGCATCGGTATGACTGCGACACACGCCGGCCACACGCAGCACTCGGCCAAGCGGCACTGGGCCGAAGGCCTGACGGTCTTCGCGGCCATCATGCTCATGATCGCGGGTGTGCTCGACATACTCCGGGGGATCATGGCGGTCGCCGAGGACGACCTGTTCATCAACACACCCAACTACATCTTCGAGTTCGACCTGACCTCATGGGGCTGGATCCATCTCGGCCTGGGTGCCGTCGCCGTGATCGTCAGCATCGGACTCTTCCAGGCGTCGACCTGGGCGAGGGTCGCCGGCATGGTCATCGGCGGCCTCATCATCATCGGCAACTTCCTCTCCATGCCGTACTACCCGGTCTGGTCCATCGTGATGATCGCCTTCTCGGGCTTCATCATCTGGGCCCTGAGCGTGGTCCGGGAAGAGGACTTCGACGAATCGTTCACCACGCCTCCTCGGAATCTGTGAACGATTTCCGGCACGGGTGGTGAACCGCACGGCCCGGCCCGTGCCGGTGTGGTGCAGCGCTCCCGTGCGCCGTGACCCGGTCGCCCCTGGGGGGAGGCGGCCGGGTCACGTGCGTGCGGGGTGACGCTTCGTGCGGTGCGACGTCCCGTGCGGCGCGTCCGTCACGGCGGACCGGGCGTCGGCCCCGGCGTACCGCGCGTTCGCCGGACCGTACCTGGCGCCGGCCACGGCCGCCCCACCTTCGATACGGCGTACCGTACACTGACACGCATGCCACGGAACTCCCCGTCCCTGGACCGCGCGACCCCCGACCGGATCGCCGAGGCCGCCCTGCGACTGGTCGACGAGTCCGGCCCCCACGCGCTGACCTTCCGCGCGCTGGCCGCCCGGCTGGGCATCTCCCTCGCCTCCCTCCAACGCCGCTGCACCGATCTGGCCGGACTGCTGGACCTGTGCACCGACCATCTGGCCGCCCGGCTGCCCGTGATCGAACCGGGCACCGACTGGGCCGAGGCCACCGAGACGCGGTTCACCGCCCTGTACCGCCTGCTGTCGGCGCACCCCGGCCTGGTCGCGCTGCGGGGCGCCCGCCCCTGGCTCGGCCCGCACCTGCTGGCCCGGCTCGTCGAGCCGCAGCTCGCCGACAGCCTCGCGGCCGGGATGACCCACCGGGAGGCGATCACCGTCTACCGGCGGATCTACCTGCTCACCCTCGGCAGCGCGAGTTTCGTGGACCACCGCGATCCCAAGGCCACCCAGGCGCTCACCCGCACCGCCCTCGCCTCCCTCGACCCGGCGGACCACCCGGCGCTGACCGGCGACGTGGCGGCGATCCTGCCCGTCCTGACCGACCACGAGGTCTATTACGGGGCCCTGCGCCAGCTCGTCACCGCCGCCGACCCGGCGCGGGCACCCCACCCCAGCACCCCACTCACCGGAAAGTCAGGACCCACGGCATGAGCAACAGCACGACCGCCGCCCCCGCCACCGCCGCCCGTACCTTCAGCAGCGACAACGCGGCCGGCGCCTCCCCGGAGATAGTCGACGCGGTGGTCCGGGCCGCCGCGGGCCCGGCCTCGCCCTACGGCTCCGACGGCATCACGGCCGGTGTCCGCGGCAAGCTGTCCGAGATCTTCGAACGCGACGTCGACATCCTCGTCGTCTCCACCGGCTCCGCCGCGAACGCGCTGAGCCTGGCCGCGCTCACCCCGCCCTGGGGCAGCGTCCTGTGCCACCGCGACAGCCACATCAACAACGACGAGTGCGGGGCGCCGGAGTTCTACACCGCGGGCGCGAAGCTCGTACCCCTCGGCGGCGACGACGCGAAGATCGACGCGGACGAACTCCGCGCGGCCGTCCGCAACAAGGCCGGTGACGTGCACAGCGTGGAACCCTCCGTGGTGAGCGTCACGCAGTCCACCGAGACCGGCTCCGTCTACTCCCTCGACGAACTGCGCACCCTCGGCTCGATCACCAAGGAGCAGGGCCTGCGCTTCCACATGGACGGCGCCCGGTTCGCCGGAGCCGTCGCGGCCCTCGGCGCCACCCCGGCCGACCTGACCTGGCGGGCCGGGGTCGACCTGCTGTCGTTCGGGGCCACCAAGAACGGCACGATGACCGCCGAGGCGATCGTCGTCTTCGACCGCTCCCTCACCGCCGAACTCGGCTTCCGCGCCAAGCGGGCCGGCCAGCTCGCCTCCAAGATGCGCTTCCACGCCGCCCAGCTCGACGCGTACCTGACGGACGGCCTGTGGCTGCGCAACGCGACCCACGCCAACGCCATGGCCGCCCGCCTCCAAGACGGCGTCAAGGCCATACCTGAGGTGGACCTCCTCGGCGCCGCCGAGGCCAACATCCTCTTCTGCCGACTGCCCCAGCAGGTCGTCGCGGGGCTGCTGGCCGACGGCTACGCCTTCTACCACGACCGCTGGGCGCCCGGCGTCGTCCGCTTCGTCACCTCCTTCGCGACGACCCCGCAGAGCATCGACGACCTCCTCAAGGACATCCGCCGCCACGCCGCCTGACCCGGCGGCAGGACCGCATCGGAGACGGCGGTAGGCGACGGTCGGCCTCAGTCGCCGCGGTGACGCCAGTACCAGAAGCCGGCGGCGACGAAGGCGCAGAAGAAGGCGACGGGCAGCACCAGCCCGGGAATGCGGGCCGCGTTCACGAGGCCGCCGCCGAGCGGGCGCGGGGCGATGCGTCGGTGGTTCCCATGCGTGTGCGACTCCGCTGTGGTGGGGGTACCGGGTGTGCCGGAGCGCTGTGCGGCGTACCGGGAACGCGGGAGCCGGGTGGGTTCCGCGCCCGGACGGCGTCGGCCCCATGATGGCGGAACCGGCCGGGATCCGGCCCGTTCCGGACGCGGCCGGATGTGTGTGCGATCATCTTCCGTTCGGCTCGGGTCGCCGGACGGACGACTTGAGGAGACATACGCGATGGGTACCGCCGTGCACGTCCCGCAGACCCGGGACATGATCGGGGAGGAACTCTCCGGCGACGAGGCACTCGCCGCGCTGCGCCGCTACGGAGGCCGGCGCCTCCTGGTGGACGCGTTCTCCCGCTTCCGCTACGCCGACGGCTTCACCAACGCGCGCTCCCTCGCCTTCCAGGTGGTCGTCGGCATGGTGCCGTTCACCATCGCCCTGGTGGGGGTCGCCACGACCGTCCACACCGAGAGCATCGGGCGGATCATCGAGCTGACCCTCGGCCGGATCGTGCCCGGCGCCAGCGCCGACCTGGTGGAGGAGGCCCTGGACAAGACCGCCCGCAGCGCGGGATCCGGCATCTGGGGCGCCCTCGCGATGTGGCTGGGCCTGGCCTTCGCCGTGCTCAACCTGACCTCGGCGATGGGCCAGGTCGAGCGGGGCGCCAACCGGATATACGGCATCGAGCGCGATCGCCCGTTCCTGGTCAAGTACGGCCGCTCGCTGCTCCTCGCCCTCACGGCGGGCATGCCCCTCGTGCTGGGGTTCCTCGTCCTGGTCGCCGGTGACGCGGTGGGGCGGTCGGTGGTGGAGGCCCTCGGCTGGTCCCGGGACGTGCTCGACTGGTGGGGCCCGCTCGAAGTGCCCCTGGGCGTGGTGCTGGTGTGGGTGGCCTCCGCGGTGATCTTCCGCTGGGCTCCGCGCCGGGACCAGCCCGGCTACACCTGGCTGGCCTTCGGCTCGGCAGTCCATCTGGTGCTGTGGGTCGCGGCCACCTGGCTGCTGGCGCTGTACGTCGCCGAGAGCGGGTCGTTCGGTGCCGTCTACGGTCCCCTCACCGCGTTCGTGGCCCTGCTTCTGTGGGCCAACCTCACCGGTGTCGCGCTGTTCCTCGGAGTGGCCTTCGCCGCCCAGCTCGAAGCCGCCCGCGCCGGCATCACCGACGCCGTGGAACCGGACCCGGGCCCCGGCCCCTGACCCGCGGACGGTGAAGGGCCCTTGCGGGGCAACGGCGGCCAACCGCACGTCAGCGTCGCTGAGCCGCCGGGTTCTCGGTCCGGTGGTCGTAGTACGCCCACACGGAGACCGCCACGACCGCGGTGACCGCGATCGCCACCACCCGCACCGTGCCCGAGGTGGTGAAGGCGACCAGACCGGTCGCGGCCGCTCCGCACAGCATGATCGTGCGGCTCACGAAACGCTGCCGGGGCGTCTGCGGCTCCTCGCGGTCCTTGAGGTCGTGCAGGGCGTCATGGGCCGGATGCCCGGAGCCGCGCCGGGCGCGCGCCCGGTACGCCAGTGCGTAGCTGATCAGCGCGTACAGGGCGAGGGCGCCCAGGGCCCAGAGCAGGCCCTCGGGGTCCGCGCCGCCACCACGTGCCAGATACATGACACATCTCCTCCCGTTCGGCTTCCGGATTCCCCTGAAACCCCGGGGCACGCAGGGTGCGTGTCGCGGGCCGATGGAAAAGAACGACGCACAACCCTAGGGACCGACTGGACGGTATGTCATTCTACGGAGCAGCCGAGCCGACGCCCCGGGAGATGCGATGCAGCAAGCCGTACGGTCCCGAGCCGAGCTGGGTCACGGACCGCCGTCCGCCGCGCCGTCACGTGGCCCGAGGGTCCGTTCGCTGATCGACGCCGACGCCCTTCGTGTGCTGCACCGGTCGGCCCGCGTGCTCCTGAACAACCTCCCGGAGCTGACCGACCGGCTGGTGGCGGCGCTGCGGGAACGGGAACCCGCCTACCGCAGCACCCTGGAGAGCGATCCCGCGGGCACCTGGCAGGAGGTGCACCGCTCGCTGAGGCACAGTGTCAGCTCGCTCCTCGACCCGAGGAACGCCCGCGACGCCGCACTGCGCTGCTCGTGGAAGATCGGTGCCTCCCGTGCCGAACAGGGGCTGCCGCTGGACGCGTTGCTGCACGCGTTCCGGCTCGGCGGATCGCTGATCTGGCAGGCGCTGGTCGAGGAGACCTCGCGGACCGCCCCCGAGGACGTCCGTCTGCTCGTCCATGTGGCGGCCGACGTATGGAACTTCGTCGACGAGCACTGCACCCTCGTGGCGGACGTCTACCGCAAGGTGGAGCGCCAGCACGCCTGGCGCCAGGAGCACCGGGTGCGGCTGCTGACCGCCGCCCTGCTCGACGGTACGAGCCGGATCGCGGACGTGGCCGAGACGGCCGAGGCCCTGGACCTGCCGGAACAGGGCCGGTACGCGGTGATCGCCGTCGCGGGTGGCCGACAGGCGGGCCGCACCTCCGTGCCCGGCGCCGTCGTCCCGGCCGGGGCCCGCGTGTACTGGCACACGGGGGTGGAGGTCGACCACTGCATCGTCCTGGTCGGCGACGGCGACGGTGACGGCGATCAGGACGAGCCGGTGGTGGGGCTGACCGCGCCCGCCGGCACGAGGGTCGGTGTCGGACCCGTCGTGGCGGGCCTCGCCGCGGTGGGCGACGCCCGCAGGCTGGCGGACATGGCCCTGAGCATGTGCGCGGACGACGGTGGCACCGTACGGCTGACCGAGCAGTTGCCCGCCGCCCTCGTGATGTCCTGCCCGGAGCTGGGCGGCGCGCTGGCCGAGCGGGTTCTGGGACCGCTGCTGCGTCTGGAGCCGTCCGACCGCGACATCCTGCTGGACACGCTGGCCGCGTGGCTGGACTGCGACGGCTCGGCGCAGCGGGCAAGTGCGCGGCTGTACTGCCATCGCAACACGGTCCTCAACCGGCTGAAGCGGTGCGAGCAGTTGACCGGACGGTCGCTCGCCCGCCCGGCGGACATGGTCGAGTTCAGCCTCGCGCTGACCGCCAGGCGGCTGCTGCGCGATATGTGACGCCCCGTCAAGTACGGGACGTGCGAGGCGTGATGCCCACTATGTGATCGTTTGAAAGTTACCTCAGGGTATGGCGTGACTTCTCACGGGGGTGCCAGTAGAACCCGTTTCACTCTATGAGAGTGAGGAGCCGCGCATGAACGACGATTCCCCACGTGGGACGGGCCTGAGAGGTGTGTCCCGGCGAAGATTCATCACTGGAACTGGTTCTTTTCTTGGTTCGGCCGCGCTCGCCGGGCAACTGACCCCGGCGCACGCCGCCACCTCGGCCGCGGCGGCGGTGATCGAACCGGGGGCGCATGTGCCCGCCCTCGTGATCGGCACCGGATACGGCGGTTCGGTGGCCGCCCTGCGCCTGGCCCAGGCGGGCGTCGACGTCCACATGATCGAGATGGGCATGGCCTGGGACACCCCCGGCTCCGACGGCAAGATCTTCGCCAACACGACCAGCCCCGACTACCGGTCCTACTGGCTGCGCACCAGGACGAAGCAGCCGCTCAGCAACTTCCTCGGCTTCCCCATCGACAAGGACATCCCCCGCTACACCGGCATCCTGGACGCCGAGGAGATGGGCGGCATCATCGTCTACCAGGGCCGCGGTGTCGGCGGTGGCTCGCTGGTCAACGGAGGCATGGCGGTCACTCCGAAGCGGGAGAACTTCGCCGCCGTCCTGCCGTCGGTCGACGCCGCCCAGATGTACTCCGTCTACTACCCGCGCGCCAACGCGGGCCTCGGGGTCGCCACGGTCGACCCCACCTGGTTCGAGACCGCCGACTGCTACCAGTACGCGCGGGTCGGCCGTAAGCACGCGGAGCGTTCGGGCTTCCCGTTCGTCTTCGTGCCCGACGTGTACGACTGGGACTACATGGAGCAGGAGGCAGCCGGGACCGTACCGAAGTCCGCGCTCGCGGGCGAGATCCTCTATGGCAACAACTACGGCAAGAAGTCCCTGCAGAAGACCTATCTCGCCAGGGCGAAGGCGACCGGGCGGGTCGCCGTCTCACCACTCCACAAGGTCACTTCGGTCGCCCCGGCCTCCGGCGGCGGCTACACGGTCGTCATCGACCAGCTCAACACCACCGGCGGCACCACGGCCACCAAGACCGTCACCGCCGACCGGGTGTTCTTCGCGGCCGGCAGCGTCGGCACCAGCAAGCTCCTGGTCAGGCTGAAGGCCACCGGCGCCCTGCCCGGCCTCAACAGCGAGGTGGGCAAGGGCTGGGGCGACAACGGCAACGTGATGTGCGGCCGCGCCAACCATCTGTGGGACCCCACCGGCGCCGTGCAGTCGTCCATCCCGTGCTCCGGCATCGACAACTGGGCCGCGGGCGGCGCGTTCGCCGAGGTGGCCCCCCTGCCCACGGGCATCGAGACCTACGCCTCGTTCTATCTGTCGATCACCAAGAACCCCAACCGCGCCCAGTTCTCGTACAACGCGGGGACGGGCAACGTCGACCTCAACTGGCAGACGGCCTGGAAGCAGCCGTCCATCGACATGGCCAAGACGATCTTCGACAAGATCAACGCCAAGGAGGGCACGATCTACCGGACCGACCTGTTCGGCACCTACAAGATCTGGGGCGACCACCTCACGTACCACCCCCTCGGGGGAGCG
The DNA here is from genome assembly GCF_042677425.1 of Streptomyces sp. NPDC127119. Lineage (NCBI taxonomy): Bacteria > Bacillati > Actinomycetota > Actinomycetes > Kitasatosporales > Streptomycetaceae > Streptomyces > Streptomyces sp. NPDC127119. The sequence continues at coordinate 79,827 of NZ_JBHXTO010000022.1, forward strand.
GTGCTCAACAAGGCGACCGACAACTACGGCCGCCTGCAAGGGTATCCGGGCCTGTACGTCATCGACGGCTCCCTCATCCCGGGCAACACCAGCGTCAACCCGTTCGTCACCATCACGGCGCTCGCCGAACGCAACATCGAAGCGATCATCGCCGCGGACCTGTAACGACGGCCGGGGTGAGCGGCCGGGGCCGCCCGGACCACCGGACGGCCCCGGACCGCCGGCTCAGTGCCCCGGCAGTACGCACATGGCGTCGAGCCCCAGCACGCGGTTGAGCCGTCCGAACGCCAGCCACGATCCGAGACTCATGGTGAGTTCCACGATCTCGGCCTGGCTGTAGTGCGCGGTCATCCGGTCCCAGAACTCCTCGTCGAGGCCGTGATGGTCCAGGGTGTACCGCTCCGCGTACTCGGCGGCGAGGCGGGTGCGCTCGTCGAAGGCGTCGGTCGTACGCCACTTCGCCACCGCGTCGGCGAACTCCTCCTCGACCTTGAGCCCGTCCCGCTCGGTCCGCCAGTCGAGGCAGAAGAGGCAGCCGTTGATCTGCGCGATCCGCAGCCGCGCGGCCTCGAACTCGCGCAGCCCCAGGGTCGTATGGGCGTAGACGGCCAGCGAGAAGTTCGCGGCGGCGGGCCCGATACCGGGGACGAGGTCGCCCCACACGTACTCGATCGCGTTCCTGCCCTCGGGAATGTCGACGTTCATCCGGGACTCCTTCGCGTGCGCGGTGTCACTTCCTGCCGAGCCTTCCGACCGCCGGAAGCAGCGGGACGTCGAGCGCGTCGTACAGTCCTGGCTCCGCGGCCACGAGCCACTCGATGGCACCCACCAGCCGGCCGACCGCCGTGGCGTTCCCGCCCGCGGACCGGTTCTCGCCCTCGTCGGTCGCCTCGACGGTGATCTCGATCCGCGGGCGGCCCTCGATGATCACGCGATGGGCCCCGTCGCCGTTCGGCGGAACCGGCCAGTCCGGCGCGCAGGACGGATGGATCCGGGTGACGTGCTCGATCACGATCCGGGGCTCGCCCTCGACGACCCCCTGCACCTCGAAGCGCACCGCGCCCTGGGTGCCGGCCTCGAACTCGCCCATCGTCCGGGTGCTCACGGTGGTGTCGAGCGGGCGGCGCTGCAGGGTCTCGCGGATCTCGTCGACCTCGACACCCAGGGCGCGGGCCATCAGCCGTATCTGCCCGCCCCACACCATGGTCGGGATCGACGGGGCGAGCATCAGCGGCTCGTAGTCCATCGGCTGCCCCATCCCGACCAGGAACCGCACCGACTCCTCCTGCTCGTACGTGGAGTAGTCGAAGATCTCCTGGCAGCGGATGCCGTCGACGACCGTGCCGAGACCGCTCATCAGCAGGGGCAGGACGTCGTTGCCCCAGCCGGGGTCGACGCCGGAGACGAACAGCGACCCGCCGCCGTCCGCGACGGCGGCCAGTACGGGGTCACGGAACTCGGGTGGGGCGTTGCGCTGGTCGTAGAGCGGATAGAGGGACGGTGTGACGACCACGGCGCCGCCGCGGATCGCCCTGCCGATGTCGGCCAGCGCCTCGTCGGGCCGGATGTCGCCCGAGGCCGCGTACACGACGGCGCCGGGGGCCGCGGCCAGTACGGCGTCGACGTCGTCGGTCGCCGGGACACCGAGGCCCCGGCCGAGACCGCCGAGCTCGCCCGCGTCGCGCCCGACCTTGTCGGGGCTGTGGACGAGCACGGCCGCGAGATCGAGCGCCGGATGGGCCTCGACCGCACGGATCGCGGCGCGGCCGACATTGCCGGTACCCCAGACCACCGTGGGAATCATGCGCGGAGCGTAACCTGACGAGTCGTCAGTTTCCATAGTCCTGCGCGGACCTCGCCCGCCACTTCGCGCGGCGCGCTCCCGTGAGGCTTCACGGGTGTCGGATGTCCGTAGGTAACGGTTTTCCGGCGGTGCCGCCGTGCCGTTGCCTGACGGGCCCTCCGTGATAGTCTTGATCGAGTTGCAGTTGTAGTTCCCGCACACTTCAAGTGCCGCAGGCGAATTCGTATTCGTCGGGCACTTTTGTATTTCCGGCGTTCCATTCCGGACGGGGTCAATTGCGGCGTCACAGGGGTCCACACAGTGCGGGCCCCCGGGTACTGCCCCGAAAGGGATATGACATGGCTAGTGGAACCGTGAAGTGGTTCAACTCGGAAAAGGGCTTCGGCTTTATCGAGCAGGACGGCGGCGGCCCCGACGTCTTCGCCCACTACTCGAACATCGCCACCCAGGGCTTCCGCGAGCTCCAGGAAGGCCAGAAGGTGACCTTCGACGTCACGCAGGGCCAGAAGGGCCCGCAGGCGGAGAACATCGTTCCTGCCTGATGTTGTAGCGCACAAGGCAGCTGGGGTCCCACTTAGCGTGGGGCCCCAGCTTGTTGCTTTTTCAAAGGCCTGGGGGACCGCCCCGCGGGCCCACCGACGGCCGGTCCGGTCCACGCGTTCTCCGCACTCCCGATCCGGCCCTTTGATCCGCCCCCTTCTCCATTCCGGGGATTCCCGCCGCCCGACACCGTCTTACGGTGTGCCGAGTCGGCTGGGCAGGCCTGCTCTTATCTTGCATCCGGCTCGTTCTTGCAATTCGTTCGGCTCGTACACGCCGAGAATTCCTCGATACGTGCCATATCGAGGAAGGTTCTTCATGAACCGCTCAGCTCGTACGAATGATCGTTTCTCAAACAACCGCAAGGACGGCTTCGGCGGCTCCGACCGCGGCGGCCGGTCCCGCTCGCAGGGCCAGGGGCGCCCCGTCGGCCGCTCCGGCGGCAGCGGACGGCGGCCCGCAGCGTTGCAGGGGGAGTTCGCGCCGCCCGCCACCCTCACCCCCGCCCTCCCGGCGGTGTCGACCTTCGCCGAACTGGGCCTGCCCGCCGAGCTGCTGGAGACGCTCACCGGCCTCGGCGTGGTGGAGCCCTTCCCGATCCAGGCCGCCACGCTGCCCAACTCCCTCGCGGGCCGCGACGTGCTGGGCCGTGGCCGCACCGGCTCGGGCAAGACGCTCGCCTTCGGCCTGGCCCTCCTCGTCCGCACGGCCGGACGGCGCGCCGAGCCGAAGAAGCCGCTCGCCCTGGTCCTCGTCCCCACCCGTGAGCTGGCCCAGCAGGTCACCGACGCGCTCACGCCGTACGCCCGGGCGCTGAAGCTGCGGATGGCCACCGTGGTCGGCGGGATGTCGATCGGCCGGCAGGCCGGTGCGCTGCGTTCCGGCGCCGAGGTCGTCGTCGCGACCCCCGGCCGTCTCACGGACCTCGTCGAGCGCAAGGACTGCCGTCTGGACCGGGTCGGCATCACGGTCCTGGACGAGGCGGACCAGATGGCCGACATGGGCTTCATGCCCCAGGTCACCGCCCTCCTCGACATGGTGAAGCCGGAGGGGCAGCGGATGCTGTTCTCCGCGACGCTGGACCGCAACATCGACCTCCTGGTCCGCGGCTACCTCCACGATCCGGTGGTCCACTCGGTCGACCCGTCGGCCGGTGCCGTCACCACGATGGAGCACCACGTGCTGTACGTGCACGGGGCGGACAAGTACGCCACCGCCACGGAGATCGCCGCCCGCGACGGACGCGTGCTGATGTTCCTCGACACCAAGCACGCCGTCGACCAGTTCACCAAGCACCTGCTCGGCAGCGGTGTGAAGGCCGGGGCCCTGCACGGCGGCAAGTCGCAGCCCCAGCGCAACCGCACCCTGGCCCAGTTCAAGAGCGGCGCGGTCACCGTGCTGGTGGCGACCAACGTCGCGGCCCGCGGCATCCACGTCGACGATCTCGACCTCGTCGTCAACGTCGACCCGCCCGCCGACCACAAGGACTACCTGCACCGCGGCGGCCGTACGGCGCGCGCGGGCGAGTCCGGCAGTGTCGTCACGCTGGTCATGCCCAATCAGCGGCGCGACATGACCCGCCTGATGTCCGACGCCCGTATCCGCCCGCAGGTCACCCAGGTCCGCTCCGGCGAGGCCGAGCTGAGCCGTATCACCGGCGCCCAGAAGCCCTCCGGTGTCCCCGTCGCCGGGAGCGGGCAGACCGCGGAGCGTCCCCCGCGCGGCGGTGCCCCCTTCCGGGGCATGGGCACCCGTCCGGGCCGTGCCGGTGGCGAGTCCCGCAGGACGGCCGAAGCGCGTCAGACCGCGGAGGCCCGCAAGGCCGCCCGGATCCGCCGGGGCGCGTGAACCGGACGGTCGAAACGCACGTTTGTGCGAGGGGCGGGCGCTTCGAGCGGCGGCGAGCGCGGAGATCCACCATTCTGGACGCAGATGCGATCACATTGCCCACATCGGGGAAGTCGAGTCCCATGACTGAATCAGAGTTTCCGCCGGAAAGCCGCCCCGTGGACCTTTACCTCGATCTGCTGCGTGTCCGTATGAACCCGACGGACTACGCGATGCTGCTGCGCATGGTCGAACCCGTCCTCGAAGCGATGCAGGAGCAACGCGCCGGACCCATCGAGCTGAGCCTCGACGGCGAGGAGGGCTCCAAGGTCTCGCAGGAGGTCCGTGACGAGGCGTCCCTCGTCGTGGCGGTCGCCGTCACCGGGCGCATGGACAACCAGATCGTCGAGATCGAGACCGAGGAGGGCGGACCCGTCAGGGTCGTGACCGACTCGGGCACCGCGGCCGATCCCGCCCGGTGCCAGGAGATCGCCGACTTCATCGGGGAGCGCCAGCGCCAGGACGAGGAACTGCGCGGCATCGCCGAGGTGAGCGGTCTGCCCACCGACGTCTGACGTCGGCTGTCCCGCACCGCACCGCACCGCACCCGTCCCGTGCCAGACGCGTCACACGGCACGGGTTCTCGCCGTGCCCGGGGCACGGCCCTGCGATGCTGTCGCCCGTGTCGATCACTTCGTCCGCGCCGGAACCCATCACGCCCGACGCCCCGGTCCTGCTGCGCCGACCCCTGCTCACCCAGCAGTGGCTGGACCTGACCTTCGTGCACTGGGCCGTGGATCCGGCGGCCGTGGCGGGGCTGCTGCCGGCCGGAACCACCCCTGACACCTTCGACGGCGTCACCTACGTCGGCCTGGTCGCCTTCCGTATGCACCGGGTGGGCTGGCTGCGACTGCCCGGCGTGCCCTACTTCGGCTCCTTCCCGGAGACCAACGTGCGGCTGTACTCGGTCGACGCGTACGGGCGGCGCGGTGTGGTCTTCCGGTCCATGGACGCCTCCCGGCTCGTACCGGTGCTCATGGGCCGCCTCGGCTTCCGCCTGCCCTACGTGTGGTCCCGCATGTCCGTGCGGACCGGCCAGGACACGGTCGCCTACGCCAGCGCGCGGCGTCTGCCGGGCCCGCGGGGCGTCTACAGCCGCCTCGTCGTCAGGCCGGGGGAGCGGATAGCGGAACCGACCGGCCTCGAACACTTCCTCACCGCCCGGTGGGGCATGCACAAGCCGTTCTTCGGCGACGCCGGGTTCCTGCCGAACGACCATCCGCGCTGGCCGCTGCACCGCGCGACGCTGGTCGAGTGCGAGGAGAACCTCGTCGGCTCGGCCGGTCTGCCGGCGCCGACGGGCGAGCCGGTGAGCGTGCTGTACTCACCGGGAGTCCCCGTACGCCTCGGCCGCGCGACGACGGGCCCGCCGCGCCGATGAGGGCCGGTCCCGGAGCGGATGACCGGGCGGTCAGCGGTGGCGGTCGGGCTTCGCGCGGCGGGTGGCGAGCAGGAGCGCTATGTCGTCCGGGCGGTTGGCCACGTGGCGGGCCTTCGCGGTGAGCCGGTCGGCGACCCCCGCGAGCGAGCGGCCCCCGGGGCGGCCGGCGGGGGAGCCCGCCCGGGCCAGGGCGACACGCAGCGCGGTGATCCCCTCGTCGATGTCGACGCCGGGTGTCTCGACCAGGCCGTCCGTGTAGAGCGCGAGGATCGCGCCGGGCTCCAGGTGCAGTTCCGTCACCGGGTACCGGGCCTGCGGATCCACCCCGAGGACGACACCGCCGGGGATCTCCAGGACATGCGTGCGGCCGTCCGGGAAGCGCAGGATCGGCGGCGGATGACCGGCCCGGGCCACCCGGGCCTGACCGGTGAGCGGATCGAGACGGATGTAGCAGCAGCTGGCGAACAGACCGGGATCGAGGTCGATCAGCAGATGGTTGGTGCCGCTCATGACCTCGTCCGGCGGCCGGTCACCGAGCGCGAAGGCCCGTACGGCGCTGCGCAGTTGACCCATCGTGGCGGCGGCCTGGACACCGTGCCCCTGGACGTCGCCGATGACCAGCGCGAGCCCGTCGCCCGACTCGACGACGTCGTACCAGTCCCCTCCCACCTCCATGCCCTGCGTGCCCGGCAGATAGCGCCCGACCGTCTCCACCCGCGGGTGGGCGGAGAGGCGGCGGGGGAGAAGCGCCTGCTGCAGCCCGCGGGCGAGGGCGGCCTCGGTGTCGTAGCGCTGGGCCTTCTCCATGGCGTGCGCGATCAGCCCGGCGAGGGCCGTGAGCACCGTACGTTCCTCGGTGCTGAAGCCGCGGGGGCGGTCGAAGCCCAGGATGCAGGAGCCGACCGGACGCCCGGAGGCGATCAGGGGCAGGAAGGCGCGGGAGCCCTCGGTCGCGTCGAGGGGGACGCCCGGGTAGGCGGTCGCGAGCTGCTGCATCGACTCGAAGAAGAGCGGGCGGCCACTGGTGAGGGTCTCCACCCCCGGCAGCCGCGCGTCGAGGCCGACGCCTTCGAACGGCGCGAGGAACCCCTGCGGGAAGCCCGTCTCCCAGGCCAGGTAGAGGTGCCGGTCCTGGAGCAGATAGATGGCGAGCCGGCCGCCCCCGAAGGCGGGCAGCAGCTCCTGCATCACGACCGCGGACACCTGGCGCGCGGTGACCGCCTCGGTCAGCGCGATCGCGAGGACGATCGGCCGGTACAGCGGCGCCATGGAGGTCACCTTGGCGGCGGCCCCGTCGGGCAGGGGCACACCGGCCGCCGAGGACCCCTCGGACGGCGGCGCGAGTCCGGGAACCGGGTCGGCCATCCGGTTGGCGGGCACGACGGTGCAGGTCAGGATGTCGGGCCCGGGATAGACGGAGACCGCGAGCCAGTCACCGCCCCCGTGGAACTCCGGGGCCGAGTCCTCGCCGTACCGCAGGGGACGTACGACGTGGAAGTGCACCGGCTCCAGCGACAGCAGTGCCTCGCGCAGATGGTCCTCGTAGGCGGAGCGCTCCAGCCACGGCACCTCCTCGCCCAGGGGACGGCCCAGGAGGCGCGTCCGCGGGCGGCCCAGGAGCCGGGCGGCCTGCTCGTTCGCGTAGACGATGAGCCCCAGCCGGTCGAGGCAGAACACCCCCTCGGGGAGCAGATCGGCCGCTCCGTCCGCCGCCGACCCGATGTCCGGGTCGAGGACGAGGCCGCGGACCGCGCACGGTCCGGGCGAGACGGCCGTGTCCTCCGGATTCCACAGTTCCAGCAGCCGCAGGCCGCCGTCGGACGCGTGCACCGGCAGGGGAAGGGGTGGTGGTCGGCCCGCGGCGGTCTCCCGTAACGCGGTCAGCACCTGATGGGAGTCGGCGGCGGCCACGGCGTCCGCGAGCGCCTGCGGGGTGTCCGTGCATCTGCCCGGCGCCACACCGAGCAGGGCGTGCAGACGGCTGTCCGCGGTCACGACGTCGGACACCGGATCCCAGGTGAACCGTCCGATGCGCCCGGAGGGAGGATGCGTGGCCGGTGGCCGTACGCAGAGCGGTTCGCCGTCCCAGGCGATGTCCGGCTCACCGTCCTCCTCCAGCTTCCACAGGGCCTGGCCCAGGTCCTCGGCCAGCTGCGCCATGCGGTCACGGTCGGGCAGGACCTCGGTGGCGTCCGAGGCGGAGGGCCGCAGGATGGTCAGTACGCCGTACGTCGTCGACCTGCCCACGACCGGTACGTACAGGGAGCCGAACTGGAACGGCAGGCTCGCCGCGAACTGGGGATAGCGCCGCATCGTTTCTGTCGCGTCCGCGAGCACCACCTGGACGCCCAGCCGGAAGGCGTCCGCCACGGGGAACCTGCGGTCCACGTGCAGCCGCCACCAGGGGCGGAACAGCGGTCCCGGCAGCCCGGAGAGCACGGCGAGCCGCAGCAGCCCCGGTGTGCCGGAGCGCAGGTACACACCGCCCGCGAAGCCGCCGGCCGCGCTGATCGCCTCCGTGGTGATCCCGGTGAGCAGCGGGTCCAGGCGTCCGGGGATCCGGGTCTCGTGCTCGGCTCTCCCAGTCATCGGCCCTACCTCGTCCGTGCGCCGCCCGGGTGGCTGACACAGCAAGAATGCGCCACGAGGCCCCCCGCCTGCACCCGGGAGAGGCACTGTGCGCGTGAATTCGATGAGGCTACCGGGGTGTACGCGAACCGTGGGCGTCCGGTGGGGACTGCTGTTCCCCGATTCACCCGGCCCTGGCACCGGACCGCACGAGGTACGGGCAGAAGAGGCTGGTCGGGTGCCTTGTCGGCCCGCCGCGCGGAACAGTCCGCATTTCCCGCCGAAGGAGGGGAACGTGGAACGTGGATCACATACGAGCCGGGAGAGGTGGACCGGAACAGCTCATGGAGCAGATCACGGAGCGGATCCGGTCGAGGGAGCGACCACATGGGATCAGGACAACCGCGGAGTTCGTCGCGGACCGCCTGTCCCGTGCGGCCCGTACCCGCCCTCGACGACCCGGCGCAGCCTCGTAAGGAGTCCCATGACCACGTACGTCATCACCGTCCCCGGCACGTTCGTCAACGGCGTCGAGGACGCCGCGCGCGCCGACATCGAGCGCAGGCTCCGTCCCAGGGACCCGAAGAACACGGACCTGGGGGAGAGTGAGGAGCTGAGCCTGCTGACGGTCGAGGAGGGCGGCATGTTCTCCGCCCGGATCGAGGTCGAGGCGGCGGACCAGGCGAGCGCCGAGGCCGAAGCGGTCCAGCTGATCTCGCGGGCCCTGCGCGACAGCGGCTTCCCCGAGAAGGACGCTCCGCTGGGCCCGGCCTTCGTGACCGGCATCGACCGCGAGTTCTGAGCCTGCGCGTTCTGAGCTTGCGCGTTCTGAGCTTGCGCGTTCTGAGCTTGCGCGTTCTGAGACCGCGCGTTCTGAGACCGCGAGTCCTGAGGGCGGGAGTCCTGAGGGCGGGACAGCCGGTTCCGGTCCGTCCCCGGCACGACGGGGGACGGGCCGACCGCGGCACTCACCGGGAAGCGGGACAAATGCGCGCGCATCACCTCTAGGCTCGGAGCCACACAATCTTCGGGGGCCTCGGCCGCGCACGCGCAGGAGTTGCGGATGGACTACTACGACCTCGGTACCCACGGCCGCGTGGTGACCACCGAGTCCTCTCAGGCCCAGCTGTGGTTCGACCGCGGGCTGGTCTGGTCGTACGCCTTCCACCACGAGGAAGCCGTCGCCTGCTTCGAGGCCGCCGCGGCTGCGGACCCCGACTGCGCCATGGCCCACTGGGGCATCGCCTACGCCCTCGGCCCGAACTACAACAAACCCTGGGAGTTCTTCGACGGCGAGGACCTGGTCCGTACCGTCGACCGTACGCACGCCGCCGTGGAGCTGGCCCAGGAGAAGGCGGCCGGCGCCACCCCCGTCGAACAGGCCCTGATCGGCGCGCTGCGCGCCCGCTGTCCGCAGGCGAAGGCCGTCGAGGACTGCTCGGTGTGGAACGAGCCCTACGCGGACAGCATGCGCGCCGTGTACGCACTCGCCCCGGACGACCTGGACGTCGCCACGCTCTACGCCGACGCGCTGATGAACCTCACCCCCTGGCAGCTGTGGGACCTGCGCACGGGAGAGCCGGCCGACGGCTCGCGCACTGCGGAGGCCAAGGAGGTGCTGGAGCGGGCGCTCGCCACCGACGCGGGCGTACGGCACCCGGGGCTGCTGCACCTGTACATCCACCTGATGGAGATGTCCTCGGTCCCCGAGACCGCGCTGCCCGCGGCGGACCGGCTGCGCGGACTGGTGCCCGACGCCGGCCACCTCCAGCACATGCCCACCCATCTGGACGTGCTCTGCGGCGACTACCGGCGCGTGGTGGCCGACAACGGCACGGCGATCGCCGCCGACGAGAAGTACCTCGCACGGTCCGGGGCGATGAACTTCTACACGCTGTACCGCTCGCACAACTACCACTTCAGGATCTACGGGGCCATGTTCCTCGGGCAGTCGAGGACCGCCCTGGAGACCGCCGCCCAGCTCGAAGCCTCCATTCCGGAAGAGCTGCTACGGGTGCAGAGCCCGCCCATGGCGGACTGGCTGGAGGGCTTCCTCGCCATGCGGGTGCACGTCCTCATCCGGTTCGGCCGCTGGGCCGACATCCTGGAACTGCCGCTGCCCGCCGACCCGTTGCTGTACTGCGTGACGACCGCGATGCTCCACTACGCCCGCGGGGTCGCGTACTCGGCCACCGGCCGGATCGCCGGGGCCGAGACCGAGCGCGCGCTGTTCAGGGAGGCGGTCACGCGGGTTCCGGAGACCCGGATGCTGTTCAACAACACCTGCGCAGACATCCTCGCGGTCGCGTCGGCGATGCTCGACGGCGAACTGGAGTACCGCAAGGGGAACTTCGAAGCCGCCTTCGCCGCCCTGGAACGGTCGATCGAGCTGGACGACAACCTTCCGTACGACGAGCCCTGGGGGTGGATGCAGCCGACCCGGCACGCGTACGGCGCCCTCCTCCTCGACCAGGGGCGCGTCGCCGAGGCGGAGGCGGTCTACCGGGCCGACCTCGGACTCGACGACACACTGCCCCGCGCTCTGCACCACCCCGGCAACGTCTGGGCCCTGCACGGATTCCACGAGTGCCTCGTCCGGCTGGGCAGGGCGGGGGAGGCGCGGATCGTGGCCCAGCAACTGAAGATCGCCGCGGCCGTGGCGGACGTACCGGTCGAGGCGTCGTGCTTCTGCCGCCTCGCCGCCGACGCGCCCTCCGGGACGGCGGAACCCGTCAACGGGGCTTCTGGCGCGGGTTGTTGCTGACGGGTCGCCGCTTCCTCTTGTCGCCGTCTTATGGCTGACCGTACGCTGACAAGTCATAGAACTTCGGACGTGATTGACCGGGGGGAACCGTCATGTCCTGGCAGCACAATGACTTCAGCGACGGATTCGTCGTACCGCCGATGCCGACCGCGCCACCGCCCGCGCCCGCGGACGGCTGGAGAGCCGCCGGGGTGGCGCTCCTGAACCTCAGCGGACTGGGACTCGGTTACGCGCTGGTGCGCCGCTGGTGGCTGATGGCCGCCTGCTGGGTCGCGACCGCGCTCCTGCTCCTGGTGGCGCTGCCCGCGGACCCGGACGGTGTGCCCGGCGGAGCCCTCGTCGCGTGCGTCGTCCTTCTCGCGCTCGCGGCCGTCCACGGCGCGGTCGTGGGGCTGCGGACCCGGCTGATGTGGCCGCCGGCGGCCTGGATCGCCGTCGTCCTCGGCATCGTGCTCCTCGCCGTGCCCGCCGGCGGTGTCGCCCTGTACGGCGGCGCACGCGACGAAGCCACCGAACAGATGCTCCTGGACCGCCTGGAGCGCGCGGACAAACTGGTCCGGGCGGCAGGAAGGCAGCAGTTCGGGAACGCGGAGTCCGACTACCGCAGGGCCCTGACCGTCTACAGCGGTCTGCGCAGCGACCACCCCGGCTCGCGGGCGGCCGAGCGGGTCCCCGACCGGCTCAAGACCTACTACACCACCGTCGCCTCCGCCTACGGGGAGAAGAACTACTGCACCGCGGTGGCGCCCCTGAAGTACCTGCGTACGGTCCCGCGCACCATGGACGAGAAGGACCTCGGCACGCTGGCGAAATGGCCCGACGACCGGCTGGCCACCTCGCTCTACGAGTGCGGCGCGCAGTCCCTGTCCGGCGGATCCGCGGACTGGGCGACGCACTACGGCGAACTGCTCAGGACCTTCCCGCGGTCCGAACAGAGCGCGAAGGTGGGCCCCTCGGTCGGGACGGCCGTCGACAAGGCCGTGAAGGACGTGCGCGGAGACGAGCCCTGCAAGGCCGTCGAGCGCCTCGAATCCCTCAACTCCCAGATCGTCGGACTGCCGGGAGAGGACGTCGGACAGACCCAGGCCCTCACCAAGAACGCCGACCGCGCGGAGAAGAGCGCGGAGTCGGGTACGTACGACTGCGGAGTGGACCAGTACAAGGACGGCAGTTTCGCCGAGGCCGTCACCACCATGAACGACTTCGTCAAGAACGCCGGTGGACACAAGAACGTGGCCCGCGCCAAGAAGATCGTCATCGCCGCCGAGGTCGCCCAGACCGTGCCCGCCGCGGGCAAGCGCCTGCCGACCACGGCGTCCGGTGGCAGCATCTCCGTCACCGTCAAGAACGACAGTCCCGACGACATCACCGTGCTCTACACGGGCCCGGTGACAGGCAGCTTCACGCTCAAGGCCTGCGGGAAGTGCACCTCCTACTCCCTGACCAGCACGATCACGCTGGGCTTCAAGCCGTGCAGCGACAGCGGCAAGAACTACCCCCAGCGGACCATCCGGCTGCCCGTCGGTACGACGTACTTCGTGCACAAATCGAAGAGCGGTCTCGGAAAGTCCCCGGCCTCGGACACCGCCAAACTGTCGTCCGGCTACATCTACACCGAATGCGCGTACACGACGAAGTACGGCTACTGACCCGACATCAGAAGGGCGATATGCGCTGGGCGCCTGAATTGCGCTGATCCCGGGGCGGATCCGTGCGGGCCAGGCACTCAGTGCCTTCTGCGGGCCTGGTGACGGGTGTGTGGATTCTGTGACCCATTGGCCGGGCGGGGATGCCGGGCCAATCGGCGGGTACGAATCCGGTAAACTCGTGGATCTTGGTTTGGCTTGCATACATATCTATTGCGCAATAGCTGGGTGAGTCATGAATCTTTTTAATCGAGGTGCCTCTCCGCGTCGCTCGGCCACCCTCGTCGAACCGCAACGGCCCGACGGGCCACCCGATTTTCCCCCGGTCGGCCAGTCGGAACCGGACCTGAGAACCCTGACCGGCAACTGGGTCATCGACCCCGCGCACAGCCGGATCGGCTTCTCCGTCCGGCACGCCATGGTCACGACCGTGCGGGGCGCCTTCACGGACTACCAGAGCCGCCTCTTCTTCGACGGCCGCGACCCGTCCCGCTCGGGTGCCGAGATCATCCTGTCCACCGCCAGCGTCGACACGGGCGTGGACCAGCGCGACAGCCATGTGTCCGGCCGTGACTTCCTGGACTCCGGCGCCTATCCACACATGCGCTTCCTCAGCACCGCCGTGAAACTGGCGGCCCCCGACGTCTACCGGATGACCGGCGACCTCACCATCAAGGACATGACGCGTCCCGTCGTCCTCGAACTCACCTACATCGGCTACGTCACCGACCCGTTCGGCTACGAGCGCGTCGGCTTCGACGGCACCACCACCATCAACCGCTCCGAGTGGGGCCTGACCTACAACACCAGGCTGGCCGAGGGCGGCGCCATGGTGAGCGACAAGGTCCGCCTCCAGCTGGACATCGCGGCCATCCGCACCACCCCGCAGCCCGGCTGAACATCCGACGAACGCCCTCGCGCGGCTCCTCGACACCTGGTCGGATGCCTGGTTGCGCGCCTGCCGGGTACCTGGTTCGTGGACACGCACGTACGGACCGCGGGAACAGGAGTGATTCGGTGGGGGTCAAGGCGATGGGCTGGGCGCATTCGTTTCCGGTGTCGGGCGGTGTGCGCGCCGGGCGGGAGTGGACACGGGAGCATCTGGAGTCCCTGCCGTGGACCGCGGACGAGCCGGACACGGTGGACGCCGTCGTGCTGACCGTCTCCGAACTGCTCACCAACGCCCACATCCACGCGCGCAGCGACGCGCATCTGGTACTCACCTGGGACGGCGACTGCCTCCATGTGAGCGTCCACGACGAGGACCCGACCCTGCCGCGACAGCGGGACCCGGAGTCCGGTGACGTGTCCGGCCGAGGGGTGGGGATCGTGCGGATGCTCGCCGACGAGTGGGAGATGCGCTGCCAGCGGCACGGCAAGGTCGTGACCGCCTGCTTCCGCCCGGTCGGCGCCGACGCGGGGGACGAGCATCTGTGGGGTGACCTTGCGGGCGAGGACCGCTGAGGTCTCGGCGACGGCCGTTGCCGGGTGTCAGGCCTCGTGCGGCGCGAAGGCGCCTTCGGCGGTGAAGACCTGTGCCGCGAAGCGTTCGCCGATACGGCGATGGGTGGCCGCGTCCGGGTGGAGCGCGTCGGGCAGCGGCAGTTCGGCGAAGTCGGTCTCGCCGTAGAGGCGGAGTCCGTCGAGGTGGTGGAGGTTCGGGTCCTCTTTCGACCGCTGGGCCACGATCCGGGCCAGTTCGTCCCGGATGACGCGCAGCGTCAGTTTCCCGGCCGCCGTCTCCGCCGGATCACCCATGGCCACGAACTTCAACAGGCCCTCGCTCATGTGGGCCAGGTCCGGGGCGCTCGGACCTGGAGTGTCCTCGTGGATGGGGCACAGGATCGGCGAGACGACCAACAGCGGTGTGTCCGGGTGGCCTTCGCGGATCGTGTCGAGGAAACCGTGCACGGCCGGGGTGAACGCCCGCATGCGCATCGCGTCGGCGTTGACCACGTTGATGCCGATCTTCACGCTGATCAGGTCGGCGGGGGTGTCCCGGAGCGTGCGGGCGGTGAACGGGTCGAGCATCGCGCTGCCGCCGAGGCCCAGGTTGATCAGCTCCACACCTCCGAGGGAGGCGGCGAGGGCCGGCCAGATCGAGGTCGGCCCTGCGGCGTCGGAACCATGGCTGATGGAGCTGCCGTGATGCAGCCACACCCTGCGTCCCCGGTCGGTCGCGGGCTCGACCGGGGCGTCGGTGCGCAGGGCGACCAGCTCGGTGGTCTCGTTGTGCGGCAGCCAGATCTCGATGTCCTTGGCGTCGCCGCTGTCGCCCTTGGGCAGGTCGGTGAAGCGGACGGTGCCCACCGGGCCGGTGCGCAGTTCGGCGCTGCCCGTGGTCATGTCGACGGTCAGGGTGTTGCCGTCCCGCACACTGCCCCGGCCGGCCAGTACCCCGTCGACGAGCAGTTCGTACACGCCGTCCGGGCGGGGCGGGGCGCCCGTGTAGACGCGCTTGGTGGGCAGCGTGTCCAGTTCGACGGTGGTGGCCCGGGTGCGGAAGGCCAGCCGTACGCCCGAGGGCTGGGACTCGGCCATGGCCAGCTGGCCGTCGGCGTACTGGGCGCGGACCCAGGCGGGCAGCCGGTGCGGCAGCACGCCGTGCTCGGTGCGTTCCAGGTCGAGGGCGCCTCGGAGGAGGTCCGCGGTGATGGGTGTGGTGATCCGGTCGGCTGAGCCGTCAGGTGTGCTGTCGGTCGGGGTGGCTGAGGTGTTCTCGCTGCGCATGGCTTCGACCTTGTCGATTCGGGGGGGGGCTTGCCGGGCGGGACTGCCTACTGGGCGGGCCAGTTCCGCAGGAGTGCGTCTAGGGCGTCGAGGATCCTGGTCCAGGTCTCCTGGGAGTCCGGGGCGCTGTGACTGAATCCGCCGCTCAGCTCCAGGCTGACGTAACCGTGGAAGACGCTGCCCAGGAGGCGGACCGCGTGGGTCTGGTCCGGTTCCGTGAGGTCGTAACCGCGCAGGATGGCCCGGGTCATCTGCGCGTGCCTGCTTCCGGCGCTGGCGGCGGCGGCCTCGGGGGTGAGCTTGAGCTGGGCGGCGGCGTAGCGGCCGGGATGCTCTCTCGCGTAGTCGCGGTAGACGTCCGCCAGGGCGATCAGGGCGTCCTTGCCGGCGCGTCCGGCCAGGGCGGTGGCGCCTCGGTCGGCGAGCTCTTCCAGGGCGAGCAGGGCGATGCCGGTCTTGAGGTCCTGGGAGTTCTTCAGGTGCGAGTAGAGGCTGGCCACCTTTACGTCGAATCTTCTGGCCAGGGCGGAGACCGTGACCTGGTCGAAGCCGGCTTCGTCTGCGAGGTCCGCGCCTGCTTGGATCAGGCGCTTCGTTGTCAGGCCTGCGCGGGCCATGGGGGTCCTCCCGTTTGTAGGGCTCGATTATGCATTTACCTAAAGGGGTTAGGCAAATGGTCGAGCCCTACAGGGAGGGGGTGCCTCCGGCGGGGGTGTTGTCGGGTGCGGGTCGGTGGGGGCTGAGCGCGCAGTTCCCCGCGCCCCTAAAAGCTAAAAGCCACAAGATTGCGCCGTTCCCCGCGCCCCTGGTCGGTCGGCTGCCCCCGCTTGTCAGTGGGGGATCGTGTCGATCAGGTCTCGGGCGCCCTGGCGTAGGAGGGCTACTGCCACTGAGGTGCCCAGGGTGGCGGGGTCCAGGCGGCCCGCCCATTCGTGGGCGTTGAGTTGGGTCTTGCCGTCCGGCGTGAACACGCAGGCGCGCAGGGACAGTTCACCGCGCGGCTCCGCCGTTGCGTAACCGGCGATCGGCGAGTTGCAGTGGCCCTGGAGGACGTGCAGGAACATGCGTTCGGCGGTGGCCTCGCGATGGGTGGCCGGGTCGCCGAGCGCACTGACGGCGTCGATCACCGTGGTGTCGCCCTCCCGGCACTGGAGGGCCAGGATGCCCGCGCCGATCGGCGGCATCATCGTCTCGGGGGAGAGGATCTCGGTGATCACATCGGTGCGTTCGATCCGCTCAAGGCCCGAGACCGCGAGCAGCAGCGCGTCCGCCTCACCGGCGGCGAGCTTCGCCAGGCGCCGGTTCGCGTTGCCCCGGAACGGCACGCACTGCAGGTGCGGACGGGAGGCGGCGAGCTGCGCGACACGGCGTACGGACGAGGTTCCGATCCGTGTGCCGGGCGGGAGTTCGTCGAGGGTGAGCCCGCCCGGGTGGATCAGCGCGTCCCGGATGTCGTCCCGCTTGAGGAACGCGGCGAACATCGTGCCCGCCGGAAGCGGGCGGTCGGCGGGCACGTCCTTGACGCAGTGCACCGCCAGATCGGCCTCGCCCGCGAGGAGCGCGGCGTCGACCTCCTTGGTGAACGCCCCCTTGCCCTCGACCTGGGAGAGGTCGCCCATCCACTTGTCGCCGGTCGTCTTCACGGGGACGACCTCGGTACGCGTTCCGGGGTGGAGCGCGGCCAGTTCGGCCCGTACGCGCGCCACCTGCGCCAGGGCCATGGGCGAGTCGCGGGAGACGATGCGGATCAGCTCGGGAGCGTGCATACGCCCCACGATAGACCGTGCGGCACACGGGAAGTGCGCCTTGCCCGTACGGGCTCAGCGGCCGGGATGATCCGGGTCGTCCTCGGCCGACGGCAGGACGTTGGAGCCCTCGGCCCAGTGGTTGACCCAGCCGCAGTACGAGCAGGCGTACCGGTTGTTGAGCCCGCTCACCTGGGCACCGCACTGGCGGCAGTCCGTCGTGGTGATCTCCGCGCCGGGCGACGCGGCCGTGGCGGCGTCACGTGGCCCGGATTCCGGAGACCGCTCCTGCGTCATGCAGGCAGCGTACCCGCGGGTGCCGGATCCACCGGAAGGGTCATCACACCGGGCGGCACGCCGGTCATCACACCGGGCAGGGGTGCCGGGAC